>JAITIY010000064.1 GCA_031279185.1 Holosporales bacterium | reverse complement strand
ACGGCTGGCTTTGTTTGTTTCTAGGATTTTGGAGATATCCGTATTTTCCAACGTTATGTCTTTTATACGCGGCTTCCCCTTAAACAACGCATTCAAAAACGAAATCAACAACGGTTTTTTATCGTCTTTACCAAATATGGTCTTAAAAATGTAATCAAGCTTCGGATCTAATAAATTAATCATTGCGTATGCTCTAACTGTACCAACATTAAGATAATTATACTGTACTTGCGCTGTGGACTGCATGATATTTACACTAAAGGCTCAACACACCACGGCTCTTTATTTTGTCAGTAAAATCGGTAAAATGCGTGAAGTTTGTTCCAAAAAACACTACGAATGGAACTGTTGCAAACGTTTCGTCCATTGAGACGTGCCTCTAGCGTTTTCAATGGTTTTAAGCGGTTAGGAGCGCAATTTTGCAGCGTTTGCAACAGTCCCATGAAATATATTTCGTTTAGCAGACGTTGGCAAAATTGAAATTGCAGGCGCGTTATAATAGCGAGACTTTAATGGAAGGTTAATACGAGCCAAAATCAATAAGTTTTTCCGATATATATTGCAGTTCATGTTGCTAGATTTCTAGAATGTCGTGAATGCAGTCGGTTTGACAACGCCAAAACTAAGCACAGGTTCGTTTCTGTATTGTTCAATCTCTTGTGGAAAATCTGGTGCTAATGTCGGGAAATCTGGAAAGCGTATTAATCTCCCTTGTAATTTTTGATTTGTCGAATCCTTGAGGAAAGACACAGTATTAAACAGCACTGCTGACTTTTTGTCTGAAACAGGAATAACGAATTTCAATATAACAGAGTCAGGATTCGCCATTGGCAAATATTCTCCACGACTTGCTTTATGATGTCTGATCATTCGGAAAAAGCTCCAGTTGCCTTTGTACACGAATGTGGCTGTAGTTTCTAGTACTTTTAATGATTTTTGTTTTGGGTCATTTAGTGGTAGCTCAGTCAGACCTTTTACATTTGGCCATCTAAATGAAACTTCAGCTGGACATCCGTAAACCCAGCTAGTGTGTTTAGACGTATCCGCATTGCTTACAGACGCTTCATAATTTGTCTTTATTGTCCATTCTGCGACATAATTTTCACCCGCCGCACGTTCTCTGTTTACATTAAACTCATTAGTATACGTTATCGATGGTATTCCGGATGAATTATTCGTTAAATAATCGTCGAAAAGTGAGAAGATATCCTCAACTTTTTTCAAAAACACGACTGCTTCGCGCGCGACAAATCCTAATTGGTATATTTGATCAAGAATAATTTCTGCGGAACCACCAAATTCTTTGAATTTTAGTAAGAATTCTTTTAAATCTTCCGGATCTACTTCCGCATTTTGTGCGACGTCTGTTGCTGGCGGTGTAAACGGGAATTTCCCACGTAAATTTTTATTAAAATGGTGCATCAATATCTGGTAGTTCTTTATATTTTTTTGCCTAGTCAAAACTTCAACCCGACCTAACACACCTTTTTTCATGAATTGTACTGTTTCTAGAAAATGATCTCCAACATCCTCTTGTATATCGCTTAATTTAATTTCTTCAAATACATTTTCAAGCGTGTATCCTTTAAATGTAGTGGTTACAAACGTTTCAAGAATAGCAATGCTATTACCTGGTTGTTTATTTTGAAATGCTTCCGTTTGTTCTACGATTCTTTTCCATTTTGTTAATAATGTTCTATTTAAAGGATTCACTGTTAACATAATATCACTGGTCAGAAAGTCTACCACAGGTTTAGCGAGTGTGATTGCTAAATTGATAAGATGTTGACTTTGAATATCTAGGAAACTGTTCAAATCTTGCGAGTCCTTCACTCCATACGCTGGGTACGCAGGACTTGTTTTTCCGTTCCACCAACTAAATGATGGATCCCAAATATGGTATGGACCAATTTTCTTCATTAGCATATTTATTTGGTCTAGTATCCAGTAATTTGTGTATAAAAGTACATCGCGTAATGTAATATAAAAAAAGCTAACTGATTCATAGTTTAGTAATTTCAGTAATTTTAAGAATGGAGTATATACAGTTCTTATATTTGCAGTTAGAGAACGAATCATTTCTTCTGTCGCTACACCATTATTAGACCCAACTGGAATAGATACAAAATTTTGCGCTTGTGCGATTAAACTAATTACATTTTGTTGCAATCCATCACGAGCCAAAAGACGAAAACTTTCTTGTAGCACAACTGGGAATGCACCAATTTTTTTAGTAGAAAACTCTTCATATTGTGTACACAATTCACAAGCAGCATTAAGAAGTTTGTCATCCCAGTAAAGGACTTGTCCGTCTGGAACTCTATCTATGAATTGATGCCCAATAGCTACGCGCATGTATGGCTCATTAAATAAAGTTTTTAAAGCTTTTCCTAACAACAACAACCCGTGTGAACACATCTTACTAGCATTTCCAGGTTGAGGTCCAAATCTAATATCAGTAGTTAATAATGTAGTAATTTGGTTCAAGCTGTTTTTTAAGTGAAACATGCCAACAGCGCAATTATCAACAACTGCTTGTGAAATTTCTGCACCAAAAAATGGTGATTTATCCAATGCGCACAAAAAATTCTCAAAATCGCTATGCGGTTCAAACACGTCTTTATCCATCCATGTAGACGTTTCTTCTACGATTGTCGTTTCGCTAGCATCAGGTTTAGCAGTATTTTCTGGTTCAAATATTTTAAGCACAATACTTAAATCTGCAGATAAATTTCTAAGATAATTCAAATTTGGCAAAGAATGTGAATCAATGTGTCGCAATTGTCTGATGATTTGTTCCAATTGACCAGGGAAACTCATAGGGTTTGAAAAAATGAAGATTGTATTAAAAAAATGTTGAAATAAGCTAGCGAAAGTATTTCTAGCTAAACTTTTGTATACAGTAATATCTATTGACGGAAATGTTGCAGTATTGAGTTTGCCCTTCATTTGTCCATAATGTTTCAAAAAAGACGCTGGAAGTGTAATTTTAAAAGCATAGTCAACCAATTCTGCTAAAACCTTTGCAGAAGGAACGACACGTAAGTCGTTAAATTTATTTACATAATCAGATAGTTTGGCTAGTTCTAATACAAAGTCTTTCATCGCTATAAATTCATTGCTTTTTGTAGGTATGGCGAGTTGGGCAAGTGATGTTGTAGGCGTTATATTTGTAGGACTTAAGTGAAGAAGAGATCTGGCTTTTAAAAGCAAATTTATATACAACGCCCGCACTATAACGTTTTGATAGGCCAGATTAACAGACTCATTGAGTTTTGATTGTAAAGGACTAAACCAGGAAGCAGGGATAAATATAGAAAAAAAATCTGCTTTAGATAGTTTTTGCATTACAGAGGTCAATTGCCTTACTGAAGTGTCAAAGTCTGCATTTTTTTTTGCTAACTCTAGTATTGGAATTTGTTGTGTTCGTACTAAAAATCTATACATAGAGTTTACTGCTGGAGCTATAAGTTCTCGGCTTTTTGTGAATGTTTTGTATGCATTATACATACCGAATGAACATATAATCGCGGATGATACGGTGGATATTTTAGCTATTTTGATATTTTTATTTGCTGTAAAAAATTTATTTTTTTGAGGAATACAAAGTGCATATTCAGGAATAATTTTACTAAAAATTAAATCTCCAAAGAAAAAAATACGTTTGCATTGTTCAAGTTCTACAACCGCTAACTGCGTTTCGTTGGTTGTTGTTACGTCTTCTTTTTTGTCACCATTTTCATGAATTTTGTGAAGTTTAAGTAAGGATTCGTCAATAAAATCTGTTGACGTAGAGTCAGTGAGTGTACAGTCGCTATTTCCACACAAATAAATTCCTCTCAGTAATAGTGGTGTTTTGTACGGTTCAACTTTAAATAGTTGGTTGATGTAAAGTGATAAATTGTCATGAATTTTGGTTAATTCGTGAGGAAAGACGAATAAATTATCATTAAATTCAGTTGATAAGTTTTCACAAGATATGTCCATATTAATACTGTGAATCTGCTGTGCTATAAAATCTATAGCTTCTTTTACAACTTGCTCGGAAAATGCTATTTCTGTGACATATGGTGAAGTCCAGCCAAATATATTTTGCTGAGTGTTAATTGGTATATTTGCACAAAGATCTCTAAATCCAGGTATTATGTCAGTTTTTGTTATGACGATATATACGGGGATACGTAATCCAATTTGGTCTTGAAATGTCGATAATTTTTGTGCCATAAATTTAGCCCTATCTAAGCACTGTGATGATGACATTCTATTTTTCCCATATAAATCCTCTGCAGAAAGAGTGAGCAATATACTGTCAATTGGTTTAGCGGATCTATACCGAACCAATAAATTTTTCAATGCATTCCATCCTATCTCATCCGCTTTAACGGTTTCTTTTTCAACAAACAGTTTTCCGCTGATATCTAATGCGACTCCATTTCTTAAAAAAAACCAGTTACATTCAGAAGATAATTTTTTCCCTTCCTTTTTTTGCCAGTCTGCTTCTATTGAGTTGATTGTTTTCATGAGTGTAGTTTTGCCAGACGATTCTGCTCCCAACACCAAAATCCACGGATTTTTATACTTATAATCACTGCATTTTAGGATTCTTGATAAAAAACTGAGACTGTTCAGAAAATCTATAGACAAACGTCCAATTTTAAAAAATCCTTTTCTACTTAAAAATTCACTTATCCAGCCGCCTATTGGTGGAAGAGTATAAACTGAAATAGTCTTCTTTAGTGTTGCAGGTGGTTCTATTAATAACTTTTCTTTTTTGATTGCGAATTTTACTAAGTAGAACGTTCCAACAATTAGTAAGATGCCAACAAATAAAAATACCCATGCTAATAGCGAAATTTCTGCGAGTGTACCTGTTAGCCACGAGAACAACGGCGTAACATAACTAGAGACTCTATAGAATACACCAAGAATAGTCTCTAACAAAAAGTACCTTTGATTTTACATAATTACAAGAAATTATAAGCCATATCTTAATAATTCGTAAATATCTGAACACTGTCGGTATTATATGGATTAACAAAAATCGTTTTTATCTAAATGTATTTCTCCAAAGACACGTTTTAATTCATCAAGCGTTGTGAGTCCTTCTTGCATTTTTTGAATAGCATCCTCCTCCATTGTCTTATAGCCGTTTTGTTTTGCAACTATAGTGAGATCTATTACTGGCTTTTGCTTGGAAATACACGCATCAATTTCATTGTTAACTAACAATAGCTCACTTGCCGCAATACGTCCTTTGAATCCAGAATTACCACATTCACAGCATCCATATCCCTCGCATCCCAAGCATATACGACGCAAAAGTCGTTGCGACATGACAGCAATAATTTGTCCAGACAACAATGTAGGATTTATTCCTAAATCAAACAAACGACTTGGTGCACATAAAGCATTATTTGAGTGAACTGTTGATAATACTAAATGCCCTGTCATAGCTGCACGTAACGCTATCTGTGCAGTCTCTTCATCACGTATTTCTCCAATAAAAATGATATCTGGATCTTGTCTCAAAATTGAACGAACACCATCAGCAAAATTTACTACACCGTTTTGGTTAATTTCTGTTTGGCAAATATTTTCGAATTGATACTCCACTGGTTCTTCTAGTGTCATGATGTTTTGAGTTGATGTATTCATATACGAACACAGAGTATATAGTGTTGTTGTTTTTCCAGATCCGGTTGGGCCGCAAAGAAGTATTAGACCATGCGGACGTTTTATAATGTGGAGTAGTGTATCGGATATCTGTGGAGATATTCCCAATTGGTTAAAAGAAAATATTTGTTTGTTTTTGTATAAAATACGAATAACTACGTTTTCTCCATAAATTGTTGGATGAAACGAAACGCGAAAATCGAATTTTTTATTGTCAAACGTTAAATCAAAATGACCAGACTGTGGACGACGCGATTCCGCGATATCTAAATTTGCCAGCACTTTTATCCTAATAATCAAATTAGACCAAACGTTGTAGTGACATTCGTGCATGGTTCGTAAAAGGCCGTCAACGCGAGCCTTAACATGAACTAGATGCTCTGTTGGATGAAAATGAACATCTGACGCTTGTAGTGCTATCGCCTTTTGCAAAAGGAAAGAAAGCAATGTCGAAACATCGTGAATATCCTCTGATAAAATGCTCGAATGCGTTGCTATTACTGAATTTAATATGTCGTTGATCGCAATTTTATCAGCATAAAAAAATTCTAACGTTGTGTTTTTTACCATTGCGTCTGAGCATGTTGCTAGATGGTGTTTGATTATATCTCGTACTGAAAGATTTGCTGGATCTGCCATCGCAATTTTGGTGACATATGAATCTCTAAAAAAAATGATACTGCTATATTGTCTTTGTACGTCTGTTTTAAGTATTTGCAAATATGCATGATCGATAATTATATTTCTTAAATTAACGTAAGGTATACCTGTAATACTTGATAAAATTTTTTTGATTATTGGCGATGAAACAAATTTCAGTTTTATGCATATTTCATCAAAAGGTTCACTTGTGTAGTGTAGTTCTTCCTCTACAACCAAAAGTTGATCTTTACGAAGTATGTTACGCGCCAATAATTCTTTTTTTAATTTATCATCTATTGAGAACATTTATTTTGTGTTTCAAATCTAGCTTTGTCGAACAAAAAAACTTATAGTATGAATTGTTTCTGGTTTTATTTCTTCATGACGTTCCAACAAGTTAAAACTACACGCAGACTTTATTTATACTTTGTTTTCTTGTATCGCCGATTTGAAATACTTCATACAACGAAATCGCTGTTGCCATTGTAACATTAAGTGTTGAAAATTCGGAGTCTGTTGGGATGTGTACAAGAGAATCGCATAATTTTTTTGTTAAATGCCTCATTCCAGTACCTTCACTTCCAACGATAATTGCAATTTTCCCTGTTAAGTCTATTTCTTTTAACGATGTTTGTGCAGATTCAGCTAAACCAATTATCCAATACCCATATGCTTTTAATTTACGAATAGCATCAGCTAGATTAGGAACAAAGCAACGTGGCACAACTTCAATCGCGCCAGACGCCATTTTTGCGATTGCGCCATTTTCTTGCGGTGTACTAGACATAGTTGTCACTAATGCTCCAACACCAAAAACCCTGCATAATCTCAATATACTGCCAACATTTTGTGTGTCTGATACATGATCCAAGACAACAACAATTCTAGACTTAGATGTTTTTAAAATATCTATTGTATCTGAACGTAAATTCTGTGCTTTTACAACAATTCCCTGATGCGAGCCATTGACAAGACGATCCAAGGTTTTTTTATCCGCTATATTATATTTTCTCTTTACGAAAAATTCAGAATTGTGCAGAATTCCGTCATTTTCTAATTTTTCTACTATACTCTCGCTGCACCAAACGTTCTCAATGATACGATTCTTGTTTCGTAATGCCGCAAAGCATGCATGTATACCGTACAAGTAAACCACTATATATACTCTACTTTTTGCACACTATAAGTACGTACACCGTTTGGAATCGATACTTCCACACTATTGCCGACACGTTTTCCTATTAGCGCCCTTGCTAGTGGTGACGTGATGGACAGTAATCCACTTTTCACATCAGCCTCGTCGCTGCCAACTATCTGATACGTCACACTTTCTCCAGTATCGTTATCTTCCAAAATTACTGTTGCTCCGAATTTGATATCATCTCCAACAATTGATGATATGTCTATAATCTGCGCTTTGGCTACTTTCCCTTCAAGTTCAGAAATTCTTCTTTCTATAAATGATTGACGTTCTTTTGCTGCGTGGTACTCTGCGTTTTCAGATAAATCACCACGACTTCGTGCCTCAACAATTGCTTGCACTACGTCTGGACGCTCTCTGGCTAATAGGTCTTCTAGCTCATTTTTGATTTTCTCAAATCCTTTTGTCGTCATCGGAATTCTTTGCTCTGAATCAAACATTCACACTGCTCCTCCTTACTGTGCGTATAACGCAGCATTATATGAAAAAATAATTTCGTTCACAATGATGTTTGATATGCACAATGCAAGTAGTATATGCACATTGCATTGCGTAATGGTTACATTATGAGATTGAGTTGATAATTTATATAGTCACAGAAATGATACCACAGAAGTTTAGCTGTAGACGAATATTGCTGAAATGTGTACTCTGTAAAAGATATAGTGCATTTAGTAAGCAATTAGCAAATGTCAGAAAACGCTGAAAAAACAGAAACCGGTTCTTTATTTACGATTCCTTTTCAATATTTGGTGGATCTATCTTTGGAAAATCCAAATCCATTGTTGCATATCACAAGTACTAGTAGTGATAAGCCAGAAATTAGTATTAATGTTCAAGTGAACGCTCGTCATTTAACAGAACGAATGTTTGAAGTCGTTTTGGACGTTAACGCAAATGCTACACGTGGTAAAGATAAAATGTTTATTTGCCAGGTAAAATACGCTGGGATTATTGCGATAGATGAAAAAGTAGAAGAAGGGCAATACAGAAATATATTGTTAGAGAATTGTCCAGCATTTTTATTTCCATTTGCTAGAAATATTGTTGCAACGGCGACTCTTGACACTGGTTTTCCCCCATTGTTGCTTCAGCCGGTAGATTTTAAGGAATTAAACAAGACTAAAGGGGAAGCGAAAGAAGTAGATCAGCAAATTCATTAATGTCGTATTTTTTGTTGATGAGCATGACTGCGTCAAAAAAACAAAATGAATTTTTTATATTCGATTTCATTGTTTATTGTGTCTGTTGGCGGTGTCGGTTTTTGCAAGGTAGCACCTGGAACTGTTGCCAGCGTGTTTACGACTGTCGCAATTTGTTTGGTGCGTAACTGTCACTGCATAAATAGCACACTTTTGTATGCATTTTTGATAAGTTGTGCTGTTTCGTTACCGTGCATTCGAACAGTTATCAAACACAACATTAAAGATTC
>JAITIY010000036.1 GCA_031279185.1 Holosporales bacterium | reverse complement strand
CTTGTGCATTATCAAAGTTGCATATTCCTTTGTGGGGTTCATCTGAGATAGCGGCGAATTTGTTTGAAAGCATATATTGCTTATCCTCTATTCGCGGATTTGAAGATGTTACTAATATTAGCAACTATGCGTTTTATAACTGCAGTGGACTAACAACAGCTTCATTTCCATCAGTGACAAGTATTGGAGAACGCGTATTCACATACTGCAAAAACTTAACAACAGCTTCGTTTCCTAATGTGGTAAACGTAGGGTCTATGGCATTCACATACTGCACAAATTTAACAACAGCTTCATTTCCTAATTTAGTAAACATTGGAACCACGAACGGTGGCTACGGAATATTTGAACAATGCAATAATCTAGCGACAGCATACTTTCCAGTTGTCGTAAGCATTGGCAACTGGGCGTTTGGTTACTGCAGTGGTATAACACAGCTAACACTGCCAGACTCTCTGCAGAGCATTGGCGACTATGCGTTTTATAACTGCAGGGGTATAACACAGCTAACACTACCAGACTCTCTGCAGAGCATTGGCAACAATGCGTTTTATAACTGCAGCTGTCTAACACAACTGACACTACCTGACTCTCTGCAAAGCATTGGCGACTATGCGTTTCTTTCCTGCAGTGGTATAACACAGCTAACACTACCTGACTCTCTGAAAAGCATTGGTTGCGAGGCGTTTGGTTACTGCAGTGGTATAACACAGCTAACACTACCTGACTCTCTGAAAAGCATTGGAAACTATGCTTTTTATTACTGCAGTGGTATAACACAACTAACACTACCAGACTCTCTGCAAAGCATTGGCGACTATGCGTTTCTTTCCTGCAGTGGTATAACACAGCTAACACTACCTGACTCTCTGCAGAGCATTGGCGACTATGCGTTTTATAACTGCAGTGGTATAACACAACTAACACTATCTGACTCTCTGCAGAGCATTGGCAGCTATGCGTTTCTTTCCTGCCGTGGTATAACACAGCTAACACTACCAGACTCTCTGCAGAGCATTGGCAACTATGCGTTTCTTTCCTGCAGTGGTATAACACAGCTAACACTACCAGACTCTCTGCAAAGCATTGGCAGCTATGCGTTTCGTTACTGCAGCAATCTAACACAACTAACACTGCCAGACTCTCTGCAAAGCATTGGCGGATCAGCGTTTGCTGGTACACAAATCACAACGTTAAGCATCAACAGTTTTAGTGAAATCACCAGCATTTTTAGCAAACTTATTGGCGGTGGTTTCGGGACAGGTTTGCTTACGAATTTGAACGTTATAATTAAACAAATTCAAGATGATACTACCGACACGCTAATCGCGCGTGTGCAAGAAATTTTAACTCTAACAAAAAGCTCAAATACTATCCTCGGCAAAGCCAATCTACAGTGCATGCTCGATGTGTCAGCCACCGGAATAACTGCCGCCTCATGCCCGCCAATTACAGGCGATATCGATTGGCAGATAGTTTACTAAAGCTATCCATTCAGCAAGTAAACTAATGCAGTTACTGTGAATCTAATCTTGACCCGCCAATGCTTTCATCCACTACAACCACTCCAGATAAGCCAGCACCAACTGCGAATTACTCCGTCCCGTCAATATTAGCTTCATAATGAATATCTCTTACGTCAAATTGACATAAAGCACAAACGTATAGAAACTTAAATGTACATTGTCTATCCTGATATATGCAATATAGCTTACGATATAAAGTGTTACGTCGCATTTATTTTTTCTGTTTTGCTTGCGTTTGTTGCTGTGTGACAGCATATTCAAACGTACCTAAGGATTTGAACACTGGTGCCATTACTAACAGAACTGAGCATGAAGGGCTCCGAAATGAGTCTAATTCTCCTGTATTTCAAGATGTATCAGAAGTAAAACGTATTCTGTATAAAGTTGAATTCCGCGGAGAAGTACCAACTATCTTACTCCAGGAGCTAAAAAAACAATCTTCGTTATTACAAGAAAAAACACACACATTCGCATGCTTGGAGATGGCACAAAAAAAAGTAAAGTTCGATGAACGCATTTTTACAAACATATGCTTCAAGAATGGATATTTTGACGTTGAAATTAACTCAGACATAATTCAAACGCAACAATGTTTTGTCATTGTATTTAACATTATTTTAGGACAAAGGTATGTTGTTTCTAAAACAATACTTAAAGGTGATAAAAACATAGACAATAAAAAATCTAAATGGTCTATATTAAATAATATAAGTAAAGGAGAATATATAGACTTTACAAAAATTAATGTTGTGAAGCATAAAATAAAAACAATATTACAAAACAATGGATATTACTTTGCTGAAGTTGAGGATCCTTGTATTGATATTGACAGAGAATCGAAAACAGCTACTGTTACGTATTTTTATCGAGGTAAAAAATTAGTAAAAATTTCAGATATTAAGATTGTTGGCGCAAATGATGTACCGAAATCATTTATTCTAAAACGAATGTATTTAAAAAAGGGGGAATTACTGTTGTTGCCACTTTTGAAAATTTCACAGCGAGATTTGCTTGGTTCTGGATTGTTTTCTGAAGTTAAAATTGTCGGTGAAATTGATCAAACACGCAACGCATATGATAATTATCAAGAAGCAATACTGAACGTAAATGTAATAACTGCGCCACCAAGAGCTATAGGAGTAGGCGCATATTTTTCTGTAACAGATGGTCCTATCATTACAGCGATATGGCAAAATAAAAATTTTTTAAAAAAAGCACATGATGTTGGAACTATAATTCGCGGCGGAACAACTGGATTAACAGCAACGGCTTTTTATAACATTCCATTTCGTGAACATACAGATTTTCATGCAGACATTGCTATGAAGCATATGAATACCATTGCGTATGAAGGTGATAAAATATCATCAACTGTTGGATTTATTAAAAAAATTCAACACAGTAAGCACAATATCACGCTTTCATTTTTACCAACAATTGAGACTGGTACATTAACTAGGACATATTCTTTGCAACAAACTTTATTTGGGTTTGCCGTAAATGTAAAAATGGATTTTTCGAACAACTATATTTATCCATCCTCTGGTATAATTATGGATTTTAATTGTCAACCATATTTTGGTAAATTTCGCAAAATTGCAGATCAACAATTTACAGAGTCTGAAAATGTTCATGCTATGGCTATATTTACAGGAAGTATGCGAACTTATTTCCCGTTATTAACATCAAGTTCAACAATAGCAGCTAATTCTAATGTCTTAGCATCATTTGTCTCTCTTGGTTATATTGCGATTAAAGATTTGGAATACACACCTTTTGATAAACGATTTTATGGCGGAGGACGCACTTCTATTCGCGCTTATGGGTATCAGTTGTGTGGTGATTTGGATCAAGAAGATCGACCAGTTGGCGGCACTTCATTGCTAGAAATTTGTGTCGAACCACGTATACGTATTTCTAAAGATTGGGGTGTAGTGACTTTTTACGAAGCAAGTCGCATTTCATCAAGAACAAGTACATCAAATGTACGTATTTTGTCAGGCATTGGCTTTGGTATACGTTATTTTACAAAATTTGGACCTATTAGGTTTGATATTGGCATTCCGTTGGACAGACGTAATAGTCAAAAAGATACGAACAAAATGGTTGATAAACCTTTTCAATTTTACATTAGCGTTGGACAATCGTTTTAATAGTCACGTCGTGCAGCTGTATCGCTCGCTGGTTTTCATATTCAAACAAACGAACTCCATCTTCAGCAATTATACGATTCTTTGCAGTAACCGAGTATATCACCCAACGTTATAACGAGCCTTGATTGTTGCGTAAGGCTCGTCATCGTTGATATCTTTTACCAAACTTTTAGATATGCCCTTTTTATCCAAGAAAATAACATTCTCATCTGGTAATTCGCGAACAAACCTTGATGGAACGGACATTTGCCATCCTGAATTATTCGTTTTTCTGTGAGAACAATAGCTAATAAACACTTGCTCTTTAGCACGTGTCAATCCAACGTACGCTAATCTACGCTCTTCTTCTAAGCCTGATATTCCATTATCAAGTAGAGTTCGTTGATTTGGAAATACATTCTCTTCCCAGCCGACAAGAAACACCGTGTTAAATTCAAGTCCTTTCGCGCTGTGTATCGTCATTATATTCACCACATCAGGACTATCTAACGATACCTGGTCCATGACTAAACTAACGTGATCAATAAAATCTTTTAATGAATCAAACTCTGCTATTGCATTAATCATTTCTTTTAAATTTTCTAGGCGAGTTAGTGCTTCCGCTGATTTTTCTTGTTTCCACATAGCAATATAGCCACTATTTTCTAGCAATGTTTTCACTACAATTGCTGGTGGTGTATTCGCAAGCAGCTCCCTAGTTTCAGCAATTATTGAAAAAAAATTGTTGATGGATTGCGATGCTTTCCCTCTAATTTTTGTAGCATATTTCTGTGTGGCCAAAGGCAACGATATACCCTCCTCATTCGCGATAATATGAGCTTTTTGTCTAGTCAATTCGCCAATACTGCGTTTTGGAGTGTTGATTATTCGTTCAAAAGCCAAACTATCATTCGGGTCTAACAGAAATTTTATGTAAGCCAACGTATCCCGAATTTCTTGACGTTCGTAAAAACGCAACCCACCAATGACTTGGTATGGAACTGATTGTCGTATGAATCGTTCTTCAAATTCACGAGTCTGAAAACTTGTTCTAACAAGAATAGCCATTGAACCGAATGAACGTCCGCACAGTCTTAATTTTTCTATTTCATTGCAAACGAATTTTGCTTCATCTTCACTATTCCACGCATGTTTTATCCTAATAAGTTCGCCTTCGTTTTCTGAGGTCCACAGTTTCTTGTGCAAACGTTTGGTGTTGTTTTTAATTAATGCATTTGCTGCGGCAAGAATATTATTCGTTGAACGATAATTCTGCTCTAAACGAACGACCGTAGCTCCTTCAAACTCTTGCTCGAATTTCAAAATGTTACCGACTTCTGCGCCACGCCATCCATAAATAGCTTGATCATCATCGCCCACACAACATATATTATGGTGTTCTGCTGCAAGCATTTTCAACCATAAATACTGCGCCGTATTTGTGTCTTGATACTCATCAACTAAGATGTATTTTATTTTACGTTGATAAAACTGAAGAACATCTTGGTAAAGTCCAAATAACCTTAAATTATACAAAAGTAAATCGCCGAAATCTACTGCCCCAAGAGTTTTTAATCTTTCTTGATACTCTTTATACACACGACGCGATGCAGTCTCTATTGGTCCCATTGCTAATCCCAATTTTTCATGAAACAATCCTCTGTCCTTCCAACGACGAATGTTATGCATGATTGTTTTTACTGGACACTGCTTCTCATCAAGCGCCAGCACAGAAACTATTCCACTAATTAATCGAAATTGATCATCATCGTCTATAATCGAAAAATTAAGATCTATTCCAACCTTGTCTCCATGTTGACGCAATATTTTCATTGCGAGTGAATGAAACGTGCCTATCCACATCTCGCTAAGTGATGATCCAGTCGCACGACTCAACCTTTGCTTCATTTCATAAGCAGCCTTGTTTGTAAACGTTACTGCCATTATTTCGTCAATCGCGGCGAGCTTATTTGACACTAGATATACGATGCGTGCAACTAATACTTTAGTTTTTCCAGTACCTGCCCCAGCTAAAACCAGCAATGGTCCATTCGTTTGAAGAACTGCCTGTTTTTGCTCCGGATTCATATTTTCAATGAATTCGACACCAATGTCAGGGACAATACAATATGCCTCACCTGTCCGCATAACTGCCGCCTCTTTTTTAATCCTGTTTCTCTTTTGGATTCAGTCCAAAATTTTGGAAACGTCTTCCAAATTTACTGAGCTGCCCACCACTGTCTACTAACTTTTTACCACCACCAATCCACGCAGGGTGCGACTTTGGGTCAATATCCAAATGTATTGTGTCGCCTTCTTTGCCCCATGTACTTCGTGTCTCAAACTCAAAACCATCTGTCATAACAACTTTGATTTTGTGATAGTCAGGATGAATTCCGTTCTTCATGTCTATGTTTCAATTAATACCGCTATTGTCTTAGTCTAAAGACCATTTTTGTAAAATGCAAGATATTGTATATGTGCTCTCACCCCCGGCTCTTTATTTCGCCTGTAAAATCGGGGAAATGCATAAAGGTTGCTCCAAACAAAACTACTTCAAACTACGTGTTCCCTTTTATGCGAATCCTGTAGTTCCACCAGTCTTTTGCGACCATTCAACTAGCGCCTTTGTGCAGTAAAATCGATCGCCCATCAGCAGAACGTGTATACCTTTGGGAATCATCTTTTTGACCTCGTTTAGGAGCTCTTCTTGTACGTCAAACCAAAGCGATCCTTTGGATGCGACGACTTTCCTAAGTACTGGAAGCGCACGCATGTTGAACGCGAGTGAGACCATCAGACACTGGCGATCGTCGTCCAATGCTGTTTGGGACTGTTGCAAACGCTGCAAAATTGCGTTCCTAACCGCTTAAAACCATTGAAAACGCTGGAGGCGCGCCTCAATGGACGAAACGTTTGCAACAGCCCCAAATGAGAAAGGAACTTCGGCGAAATACGGAGAAATATAACATTACCGCCCTCATTCTTCGTTGAATGTGGCAACCCCAATGGAGTATATTCGGAAGGGGGCGACTCTCGCGGGGCAGTCTCAAAGTACATGAACGCACAGAACTTGATGTTTCAACAAAAATAGCTTACCATCGTTAATGTATTTTGTTTGGGCGCCTAGCTCAGTTGGTAGAGCAGCTGACTCTTAATCAGCGGGTCAGAGGTTCGAATCCTCTGGCGCCCACAAGGGATTTTGAGATACATCCGGGTCATGGAGATTTTTTTGCCAGTGAGCCTGTAGAGCCATTATGTTTTGTGCGGCGTGTGATGCGGGTTCGATTTGTTAGGGAGTAAGGGTGCGGGGGCTGGATTTGAACCAACGACCTTCAGGTTATGAGCCTGACGAGCTACCAAGCTGCTCTACCCCGCGATGTGTATATGCACATTAGCACAAGACGAAGACTCAAAACAAGCCCCTGTATAAGTTCATGTAGGGCCTACGCATGAGATTTTTTGAATTGATGCAAGAATTCGAAAACGCTACAAATTGCAATATTATTCGTAGTTTTATAGAGCGATTTCATGCAA
>JAITIY010000004.1 GCA_031279185.1 Holosporales bacterium | reverse complement strand
CGATTTTCTATGCCCCAATGTTTTCGTGCAATGTTATTGAGTCGCCCAGCGTCCAGTTGTAATGACGATATGTAATACATAATTTCAGTCGTTTCTTTGCCTTTTTCAAAAAAAACCCCTAAAGAGCTTCATCAATTTCATGGCGAATTCTACAAAATATGCAAAAGTACTCCCCGCTTTATAGCGCAAAATCAGCCTTTTTCAATATCTCATGCGTAGGCCCTGTACACAAACGGAAACATCATTTATTTTTAGTTAAGTTTTTTCGTATAATAGACCGTTAAAGTTTATACACAATGACTTGAAAATGGACTCCAGTTGCTTTATTTCTATTCGCGGAGCAAGAACTCATAACTTAAAAAACATTAATCTTGACATCCCAAAAAATAAATTTGTTGTTATTACTGGTGTCAGTGGTTCAGGAAAGTCATCCTTAGCATTTGACACAATCTACGCAGAAGGGCAAAGACGTTACGTGGAAAGTTTATCTTCCTACGCTCGTCAATTTTTGCACATGATGGACAAACCAGACGTTGACTCAATCAATGGATTAAATCCATCCATTTCAATAGATCAAAAAACACAATCACATAATCCGCGTTCTACAGTTGGAACCGTTACTGAGATTTACGATTACTTGCGTTTGCTGTTTGCTCGTGTTGGTGTGCCATATTCGCCGGCGACGAACCTACCAATCGAAGCGCAAACAGTCGATCAAATGGCAGATAAACTTTCTCAGTTTGGTGCTGGTTCAAAGTTTTACATACTAGCTCCAGTATCAATGCGAAGCGAAACAAACTATAAAGAAAACATACAAATGTATGTTAAACAAGGATTTCAGCGAATATGGATAGACAGTAAAATTTACTCAATTTACGAATTACCTGAACTGCATGAAAAACACACAGTCGCAATTGTGGTGGATAGATTGATCGTGCCAAATGACGATCTTGTACTTGGAGCATGGCAAACACGTCTCAGAGCATCACTTGAAACGACTCTTTCATTAACGGATGGAACTGTCTGGGTTAAACAGGTTGACGTAGAGCAACTATTAATTCTGTCTTTGAAATTTGCATGTCCTGTAAGCGGTTTCGCTGTCGAAGAAATGGAGCCATCTTTATTCTCGTTCAACAATCCAACTGGCGCATGTCCTCAGTGCAATGGTCTCGGTGTTGAGAGTAAGTTTGATCCATATGCTGTTATTGACTGGTCATTAAGTATAAAACAAGGTGCCATCACTTGTTTAACTAACGATGTACTATCAATTTACAGACTTCGTCACATACGTAAATACTATCAATCAATACTCGAGGCAATGGCAGATCAATTTGGCTTTTCTAAAGTTGTGCCATTTAAAAAGTTACCAGAGTTTGCTCAAAACTTAATTTTAAACGGAACAGGAGATATACCAGTTCCAATGACAATACAAACTCACAAAGATTTTCGATTTAACAAACCGTTTGAAGGTGTTTTAAATATTTTAGGCAGACGTTTTCATGAAGAAAAAAACGAAATCTTGCATGAAATTTTAACACCATTGCAAAAAACATATACTTGTTCACATTGCGATGGGTCAAGATTAAACGAAAAGGCTTTGTGTGTAAAAATATGCGGGAAAAACATTGCCGAAGTAACGAATCTATCTGTAACAAATGCATTATTATGGTTGCAGTCTATTCACTTCGCAGAGAAACAGCAATACATAGCAGAAAAAATTATGAAAGAAATTTGTAACAGATTAACATTCTTACGAGACGTTGGTTTGGATTACCTTACGTTATCACGTAATTCAAACACGCTTTCAGGCGGAGAAAGCCAGCGAATTCGTCTAGCCTCACAGATCGGCTCTGGACTCACAGGAGTGCTTTACGTATTGGATGAACCTTCAATAGGATTACATCAACGCGATAATAACAGACTTCTAACGACAATAAGACAACTGCGAGATTTGGGGAATAGCGTTATCGTAGTTGAGCATGACGAAGACGCGATTACTCAAGCAGATTGGATTATTGATATAGGACCAAATGCAGGAATAGCCGGAGGCGAAATCACTGCCCAAGGTAAGTTGGATGACATTTTAAAAGCAGAATCAAGTTTAACCGCAGATTATTTAAATGGTCGTAAGCAAATATCTGTACCAAAAACAAGGAGACCAATAAATGCAATATCAAGCAAAACAATTACCAAAAAACAAAACGATGCAGCTAAAGAATATTGGCGTGGAATAACAGGTACACCTAATGAATGGGGAAATGTTCCTTGGATAAAAATTGTTGATGCTAAAGCTAATAATCTTAAAAATATTTCCGTAAATATACCCATCGGACGCTTTGTTTGTATTACAGGTGTATCTGGAAGCGGTAAATCCAGTTTGCTGGAAAGTTTATCTACCAATTTAAAAAACAAATTTTCAAAAAAATCGTTTGATACAACTTTGTGTGCCGATATTCTTGGAATAGAAATTTTAGATAAAATGATTAATGTTGATCAATCTCCAATTGGACGCACACCGCGGTCAAACCCGGCAACATATATCGGCTGCTTTGCGGCAATTAGAAATTGGTTTGCTCATTTACCTGAATCAAAAGCTAGAGGTTATACATCGACAAGATTTTCTTTCAATGTGAATGGTGGGCGCTGTGAAGCATGTCAAGGAGATGGCGTTTTAAAAATTGAGATGCATTTTCTGTCTGATGTTTATGTCGAATGCGATCAATGTCATGGACAACGTTATAACAAAGAAACACTTTCTGTACGCTATAAAGATAAAAACATAGCAGATGTTCTTGATATGAACATTGATGATGGTTTAAAGTTTTTTGAAAATCATCCTCAAATACGAAATAAGTTAGAAAAACTACATGAAGTTGGTCTGGGATATTTGTCAATTGGTCATGCAAGCACGTTATTATCTGGCGGAGAAGCGCAACGAATTAAATTGGCAAAAGAGCTGTCCAAAAAGGCTACGGGAAAAACACTATACATTTTTGACGAGCCTACGACAGGATTGCATTTTGAGGACGTCCGCAAACTCGTTGATGTACTGAACAAGTTAGTTGATCACGGAAATAGTGTGTTGATCATAGAGCATAACATTGATGTGATAAAAATTGCAGATTGGGTAATAGACATGGGACCAGAAGGCGGAGATGGTGGTGGAAACATAGTTGCAACAGGGACCCCTGAAGATATTGCCCTAAATCCGAATAGTTACACAGGACAGTACTTAAAAAAATATCTTAATTCGCATGACACAAAGCAACAAAATAAATTCGCATGACACAAATGTGGTTAGTGAATAATTTATAAAATTCAAAATACTATAGAAAAAACTTTTATATGTTTTGTAGTATTTTATATAGGAATTTATTTTACCAAGAATGATTCGTGAGCACTGCATTTAAAGATATAGACAGCGTATTCTTAACATTTCTGTGTCTTATTAGCTGTAGTCGCAATACAAAAAAAGTAGATTTAAGTGATATACGTAACACAGCCAATATAGTTCCAAATGATAGGAATGCTAACAAAAAAGGCTCAAGCGTATCACCCGTCTTGACTAACAGTTGGACAAATCAAAATGCAAGTATAGGTGACAATAATGAGGATGGTAAAGACGAGGAAGACAAAGAAGATGTAGACGACTCAGAGTTGGATAGTATGTTAATTCCAATGGTGGACTATGCTAAAGCAGATCCATTAGAGAAAATGAATCGTGTGTTATACGAAGTGCATCGAGTAGTGGATCTTTTGTTTATTCGCCCACTGGCATTGATTTACGGTAAAGTATTGCCAAAACCAGCACGCACTGGTGTATCGAATTTTGTATCAAATTTAACTGCGCCTCTTAGAGTTTTATGTAGATTACTACAAGGAAATATTAACGAAGCAGGTAAAACTGCTGGGAAATTTGTCACTAACACAGTTTTAGGTTGCGGCGGATTATTTGACGTTGCTAGTAGATTAAACATTAAAGAAGCACAGACAAGTTTCACAGAAACATTTAAAAAATGGGGAATTGAGCCTGGTCCGTATATTATAGTGCCTGGAATTGGTCCAACTACGTTTCGAGGCGCGATTGGTTTTCTTTTTGATAGTTTTGCAGATCCAGTTTTCTTATTAAGTTTAAATAAAAACTTACCTTATAATTCAAAACATGAGTTAACTTGGGCAAGTAGTGGCGTACAAGTTACATCAATGCTAATTATGCGATCACAGATTGATCAAATTTATGACAGTATTGAAAAAGGTGCTGGCAACCGCTACTCTAAATTAAGAGGGTTGGTTTTACAGCAACCAATCAACAAATAGTGGGGAAATATGTTTGTACGTGCAATTGTTATTTTATGTTTATTATGTTTTGGTGTTAATGGTGTTACTAGTACTTCCGATAATAACGGAAAGGTATCTAGGCAAACTATGTTGCAAAATGCTTTACAGTCTGTTGTTAGTATCAGTGCGTACGGCGAGTATACTAGCCCATTCATGAATGATCCGTTTTGGCAATTTTTTTTAAGTGGCCGTCAATCGGCAAGGACTCGAGCATGTGGTTCAGGTTTTATCTTCGATGCTAATGGCTATGTAGCGACATGCTGGCATGTTGTTGAAAATGCCAAAAAAATTTATGTCACACTTGGTGATGGTCGCAGATTCAATGCTGTTATTGTGCGAAAAGATAAAGCTTTGGATTTAGCAGTACTTAAACTTTGTATTAATGACTCTGAACAACACGAACATGCTAAAAATAGATCTGCACAATTACATGCACTACATTTTTCTGCACGAAATATCCTGATTGGCGAAAATGTTTATGCGATGGGAAATTCGTTTGGAGTTGGCCAAACTGTTACTACAGGGATCGTTTCAGCGACGTTTAGATCTTTCGGTGGACATTTGGTTCATCAGACAGATGCTGCTATCAATCCAGGAAATTCTGGTGGTCCAATAATAGATGAAGATGGATGTGTCGTTGGTATGGCAAACTCAATTGCGTCAAAAACTGGAGGATTTCATGGAGTTGGCTTTTTCATTCCTGTGGAATCCCTACGGTGTTTTGTGGATTTTGCTATAAACGACATAATACCGCCAATACTCCCCTTTAGAACTCAAACTGCAGAGCCATCCATTGTAGACGCTTTAAATGATGCGTTATTTAATGAGCATAATGTGTCAGTTGTTGAAGCGTTGCATGGTAAGCATGTGATAGAAGGATGTGTAATTGTTACTTCTGTCAATAAGTCACTAAAAGAATTACGCGAAGGAGATATAATTCTGTTTATCAACAAAATTCCAGTAACCTCAGGAGCAATGTGTGAGTTCATTGCAAAAACTTCATGTAATAAGGAGAACAATACGTATCTAGTAACATACATACGACAAGACGATTTGCATACTGTCAAAACTTGTGTCGTTGATGCCGTGATACAAACAAAAAAAGATATTCAAAATACAACATTAACTGGTAAACATGCGTTACACGGTGTAGTTGTAACTGAAACAGCGCTGGATGATGGTGAACTTGGTGTTACCGTTGTAGAAGCTCCTCGTGGCGTAGATATGGTAAACGAAGGTGACATAATCATACGAATCAACGAATATCCTATTAAGTGCCTCGCAGACGTTCAAGAAGCTTTGCGGAAGACAAATCAGCGCGGGTTCTCGATTGTAATAAAAAGAGGATCAATGTTTATTCAACAACAGCTATTGAGGTAGTACTGTAAAGATTAGAATTTATAGTTGTGTATTGGAGGGGGAAATGCAAAACAATATATTTCTGAATAGTTTATTAGCAGTATTTTACTGTTTGAGTGTTAGTAGCTGCCTCGGTGCGAAAAACGCGACCAAAAGTTTGCGACACAATCCTCTCACGAAAAAAATAAGTGAAACTAAGGATTTACAATTTCGCACGGAAGCAGAAGATAGTGATTCTGGAGAGCAGTTTTGTTTCGTTGCAGAAAAAAATGAAACAAATTCTGCTGAACTATGTAAAGCATTAATTACCATGGGGAAAAAATACGAAAACACCAATCAATTGCATAGAGCAATGGATTGCTATAAAGCAGCTATGTTAATTAACAAAGATATTGCATTAGAAGCAATTGAATCTCTAGAAATAAAAATGAAAGAAGAACTAGAACGTAAAAAACAAGAAGAAGAAACTCAAGCGTTACTCAGGGGCGCACAGCTTGGCAATGCGTCTGATGCATATAAGTTAGGTAAAATTTATTTTAATAGCGGACAAATAGAAAATGCTATCAAAATGTGGACATTAGCCAGCGAAAATAAGCATCCAAAGGCTCCATATCGTTTAGCACTTATGTACGAAAAAGGCGATAAAGTTCAGGTGGATTTATCAAAAGCTGAACAATTTTACAGAATCGGGGCAACAAACGGACATCCTGAATGTGCCTACATTACTGCAAAATTATTGGAAATAGAGTCACAAAAGAACCCAAATGAAAAACAAAAGATTGAAGATGAAGCGTTTCAATTAAAAAAAGAATCAGCCAACAGAGGACACGCCGTTGCAGCCGCTGAGATTGGATATATGTATTCGTCAAAGGGAGAACATGTTAAAGCAAAGCAATATTTTGAGAAAGCAAAAAAATACGCTACACCAAACTCAACAATGACGGTTAGTGTTCGGCAAATTATGATGTATAATATCGCGGCTGAAGAAACAAAAATAATTAAGTGATGACGATTTGTATAGTGCAATATTAATTAACTAAAAATTAGTATTCATAATGATACGCTGTGATAAAACATGGAACATCCATCGTGTCATGGTAGTGAATATAATAAACAAACTATTAACATTTGTGTGTTTTTCTATGGTTTGTTGTGTGCAACCATATAGTGAGACTACACAAGCCAGTCAATCACCAGATAGTAACAATGCCAATAATGAATCATCAGCAAGCAAGTCACAAACAAATGAAACTGGTGACAATTTATCTGCCGCAATAGATCAAGATATAGCACCTGATATAGCTATGATTCTACAAAATGGTGTACTGCGTGTTGGCATGTGTACAATAGATCAACCACCATTTCATGTAAAAAACGCTGATGGGAGCTTTTCCGGATTTGATGTTAATTTTGCTCAAAATTTAGCGAGTGCTCTTAAAGTCAGATTAATAATTGTAGAAGCATCTGATTGGGATCATACAGTTGAATCGCTGTATAAAGGAGAAACAGATCTCATCGTGTCGAATTTAACATCAACCCCTGATCGAGCGACAAAAATCTGTTTTTCAATTCCATACGCCAAAATTAGGCAATGTATGCTTCTAAACAGAGTTTTACTTGCACGTGCCGGAGGGCATGGATTGCTTACGTTACGTCAAGTGCTTTCACAGTCTACGAATCGTCGATTGGTAATACAAGAAGGCACTGCATACGTGACTTCAGTATCAACGACGTTCCCTGATGCAGAAATACAAACTACGAAGTTCTGGGAAGACATAATGAAACAAATTCTATCCAAAGAGTCTATTGGTACTATTAGCGACGAATTGGAGATCAAACAGCAATTACGACGTGTACATACGATGGAATTATTATCAGTAATTTTGAAGGATAAGTTTGACAGAATTGTTGTTGGGGTACCTAGGAATTCAACGCAATTGTTGCATTTCGTTAATACTTTTATAGAAACAAACGGAGTTAGCTGTAGTGTTGAGGATTAATAACAATGCAAAAGTATAATATCAACAATATAGCTTTTATAAGGGGCATTTATTCGTTTTTCGCAGAACGGAGATTAAGATATGACATTATCACAAGCTTCATCCTACTTTTTGTGTTTGAAAATGTTGTAACGCTCACGTTTACATACAAATCGAACAACACTGTTTCTTTAGAGTTCGCTCGTCGTTCTATGGAACAAAATTCAAATAGTATCTTAACACGCACGAAAAGATACCTTGATGATGTGCAAAAAGTAGTAATGTTGTGTCATTCATTAGTTGATTTGAAAGATCCGTCTTGTTTAAGTAATAAGCAAATTCAAGAATGTTTGTTGCAAAGCCTTAAGCAATACGTACATTTTGATAATATATACATTGGTTTAACAAATGGCGATTACTTAGGTGTAGAGCGTCGCAAACCATCTGCAAAATATTGCACACAGTCTGATAAAACGTTGCCAAACAACATCAAGTACCTCATTCAAACTCAAGATAGATCAAAGGCACAAGGCACAGAATTGTGGAGTTATTATAATGATGATGGAATCTTAGCGGGTGAAGAAAAAAACGAAATTTTGAATTTTGATCCTCGAACACGCCCTTGGTTTACAATGGCAGAGCAAACAGGAGGATTCATTTGGACTGATATATACGCTTTTTCTGGAACCACAAGTATGGGAATTTCTGCAGCAATCCCTATATATGTTTCTGAAAATGAGCGCATTATGAAAATGGTAGGTGTAATAGGTGTTGACTTACTCTTGGATGATCTAACTTTATTTATGCAACAACAGAAAATTTCTGATCGCGGAATGGCGTTTATAGTTAGTCGAGCTGGACAAATTGTTGCGTACCCATCTAACAATGTGTCTGAACGTTCTTTTGGCTTCGATAACCAACGTAGTCTGATGTCAATTTCAGAAGCACCTGATCGACAAATTCAAATTGCATTTCAAATGTATAAAGATCACCAAGATAAAGCGGATTTTGAGTTTAAGCATAATGGAGAAATTTATTTAGCAACATTTACTCCAATCGCAGATGAACACAGCATTGATTGGATAATTGGTATCGTAGTACCTAAAAAGGATTTCGCCAAAAATATAGATCAAATGCAAAAAAATGAAATTTTTATAATTTTATTTGTAGCTCTTATTGCCACATTAGTAACATTTTATTTATCAAAACGAATTTCAGATCCAATAATTGCTATTGCAAAAGAAACACAACGGCTAAAAGAATTTTACGATACTGAGCCACTAGATATTAAGAGCAACATCGCTGAAATAAAAATGATGTCTGATGCCATTTCAGCTATGCGATCTAGCTTACAATCATTTGGTAAATTTGTGCCTAAAGTTCTTGTACGTCGTCTAATGGCAAAAGGCACAGAAGTGAAACTTGGTGGGAAAATGTCAGAGGTTACTATGTTTTTTTCTGATATACAAGGATTTACATCAATTTCAGAAAAAATGTCGCCAGATAAACTAGTTCTACATTTATCTGATTATTTTAATGAATTATCAAAAATTATTGTTGATACAAATGGCACAATTGACAAATACATAGGTGATTCGATTATGGCGTTTTGGAATGCACCAACTATTGATAAAAATCACGGATTTAATGCTTGCCATGCAGCATTATTGTGTCAAAAGCGCTTAACAGAGCTTAACCGCCAATGGGAATTAGAAAAAAAGCCAACATTTATTACACGTATAGGGCTTCATACCACAGAAGTTATTGTTGGCAATATTGGATCTGACGAAAAAATAAATTACACACTTATGGGAGATGGCGTAAACCTTGGATCTCGTTTAGAGGGAACAAATAAAGTTTATAAAACTAAAATATTAGTCAGCGAGAGTTTACAGAAAGTTGTTGCTGAGAGATTTTTATTTCGTCCAGTTGATATTGTTGCTGTGAAAGGAAAAGAAGAAGGCGTAAAAATTTTTGAGCTTGTTGGTCAAATGTCAGGAGATAGCAGAATTTTACCATCAAAAGAAGAAGTAGATTTGTGTACAAAGTTCACCCAAGGATTCAAATTATACACTGAACAACGTTGGGGTGAGTCTATAAAACTGTTTGAAGGACTGAAAGCTAATTATCCGCAAGATTATTTAACAAGTATGTATTTAGATCGTTGTCTTTCATTCAAAGAAAATCCACCAAAAAAGAATTGGGATGGAATTTTTGTGTTAACAACAAAATAATGGAGCAAAAGTAATGAAAATCAGTGTATCTACCACAATCAAACATCCACTGTTTTTGTTAATCTGCATAATTGGAGGAATTTATATCGGCTTTAGTCATAAACAATTAGCTCCTATATTAGCTCCATTTTCTACATTCTATACAAACTTGTTACAAATTACCGTCATTCCAATCATCAGTTTGACAATTTTAACAAGTGTGACAAAGCTGTTGTCACACAATTTATCAAACACATACATCATGAAGATACTAATGACATTCCTATCGATGGTTTTTTTTACAGGAATATTCGCAGTAACGTCTGGGTATATATTGCATCCAGGAAAGAATATGTCGTCAGATCCAAATATCGTGAAAATTGTCGAAGACAGTGGTGGCGGTAAAACAAGAGAGATAACGATTGACGAACCAATTGAAAAAGTTCAATCAGTAAGCATAGTTGAGTTTTTAGTAAACACAGTACCAAACAATATTTTTCGCGCGTTGTCCAGTGCCAATATGCTGCAGATTATAGTGTTTTGTGTAATATTAAGTATATCTTGTGGCCTTGTATCACGGAATGACAAAAAACAACGCATGCAGTTTGTTGGCGATTATTTGCCAATTTTTTATAAAATAAATGAAAAAGTATTGTTTTTCCTGCCATTTGGTTCTTTTTGCCTATTATCTACACAATTATCAAATACTAGTGAATCCACACTTTTTACAATCTTTAGTTTAGCATTGGTAATGCTGAGTGTTATTTTGTCACTCACAATACTATGCAGCATAATTTTATGGCGTTGCTCTGGACGCGGATACGGTACGACATTAAAATCTCTGTTTGAAACTTTAATAATGGCATTTTCAACGCAATCATCAGTAATTTGTATCCCAAAGGCAGTGAATGCAATGACAGAAAAATTAGGTTTTGATAAGCAAATAGTTGAACTAACAATTCCATTGGGTATACCACTTTGTCAATTTTCTACAATTTGTTTTTACGCTATTGGTACAATATTTGTAACAAATATATTCAATGAAAGTTTAAATTTTTCTGGATACAGTTTCATTGTTCTAGCCTCTATATTGACTTCTCTTGCTGCTTCAGGTGTAAAGGGTGTTATCTACTATTCATTAATGGCTGGTATTCTTGCTCCACTTGGAATTCCATTAGGTAATACAATTGCTTTGTTTATTGCGGTAGATCCTTTAATTGATCCATTTGGAACAGTATTTCACGTATTAGCAACATGTTGTTCCTCTGCGCTATGTTGTAAATTATCTAAGAATAATACGGATAATTTAGAAACAACGCAAAAAATATGCGATGAATCTGATGGTGCATCTGGTAAATACAGAAGAAAAAGAAAAAGCAGTTTAACCGAATCAACACAAAATCATACGTAAATCTGTATATATTTTTAACAGTATATATATTTAGCATTTATGCCGTTTGTGTGTATTTTAATACATCATTAATACTTTTCATATATATTATACTACAAAGGTTTTGTTAAATATGTTTAAAATGAAAACACTGTATTATGACATCACGAATTGCGTAGAGCGTATATATAAACTTTTTTTAGATGTAATTAAAGTTGAATTAGAAAAGTTAAAAATCCACGATCTTAACAATATTCAGGCATTAATGCTGTACAACATAGATAATAACGAAGTGAGTGTCGGGGATCTTATCGCAAGGGGAATGTATCAAGGGTCGAATGTATCGTACAACTTAAAAAAACTTATTAAGTCTGGATATGTCATTCAAAGTCCCTCTGTTCATGATAAGAGATCATTGTTCGTTCGATTGTCAGACAAAGGACGTAGCATTCATCAAAAGATAGATTTATGTATTAAAGAGCAAACAGATGATGTAACAGCTATGTTCCCGAATGAAAAGTCTTTAAGTCTGGTTCGTAAAAATTTACAAATACTTGAGGGGTTTTTACTTCAACATAGTTCGAAAAGGCAATAAATTTGTTGTAAAAAATAATAATCTTAGTGCGTATTTTGTGATCTGGTGTAAGTTGTTATTATTTAAGACACTTCGATTTTAAACAAACTTAACGCACTTATCCATTTTTCCCCATACTGCTCGTTTTCCTTTTATATTTATATAAACAAAATCCAATTGCTGTAATAATCAAACTCATTGTCCCAACTAAAATAGTCGCTAAAGCATTAATTTCCGGAGTAATTCCAAGCTTAACACTAGAGAATATAAGGATTGGCAAAGTTGTTGATTGCGCACCAGTCAAAAAACTTGCGATAACGACATCATCCAAAGATAATGCAAAACTTAATAACCAGGCAGCCAATATCGCAGGTGAAATGAGCGGTATTGTTATGGAAAAAACAGCACGAAGTGGTTTAGCTCCAAGATCCAGCGCTGACTCTTCTAAAGACGTGTCAAAATCAGCCAAACGCGATTGTACAATCAACACAACATAAGACATTGCTAACGTTATATGCGCGATTGTAACTGTGACCATGCCTCTTTTTGATGGGATGCCAAACCATTGCTCACAAATCACAAACATCAAAAGCAATGAAATTCCTAGAATAATTTCTGGCATAACCAACGGTGCGGAAGATAACAGCGAAAACAACATTCTTCCTTTAAAATTTTTAAACCTATCAAGTGCCAACGCCCCCATTGTTCCTAAAAGCACTGCCCCAGTAGCAGAAATCGCAGCGATTTGAATGCTTGTTTTGACTGCTTGCCACAAAACATCGTTAGAAAACAGTTCATAGTACCATTTTAGAGAAAACCCAGCCCAAATACCTGGAAATAACGATTTGTTAAATGAAAATATAATCAAAAACAAAATTGGCATGTACAAAAATGCATATCCAAAAATTAGAAGCGTTGGAATTTTCATTTTTAATTTCATAAAATATTCTAATTAGTATAACTTTTGTTTCTAGCAGTTTGTTTTTGCACTGTCTTATCGAAATACGCTTTTGTCATTGGTCGTAACATCTTTATTTGAGCCCACATTCGCATCCGTACACGTTCATATGCGTCAGCTTCTCTACCAGAGCAAACTGGAGAAATAAATAATGTGCTTAAAACATCATCTGTCGGGAAAATTAAAGAATTATTTAAAATTTCTTTTTGTATAAATGGTTTTGCATCTGTGACCATAGTCGCTATTTGTGTAGCGTTGGTAATTTGTGCGCTGACATCAGGTCTAAGCAAGAAATTGATAAATGCATGTGCGTTAGCGACATTAGGCGCACCTTTCGGTATAGCAATTGCATCAATCCATATATCACCACCTTCTTTAGGAATGATATATCGAATGTTGCGCCCGACTTTTTTGGCATCTTCTATCGCACGTAGTGCTTCGCCTGACCAAGCTTGCGCCACACATACTTCGCCTAACACTAAATCTACGATGAACCTTGAAGAAGAAAAGCGACGAACATAACGACTAATTTCAGAGAGACATTGAGATGCGTACCATAAATCTTCAAAAGAACGATTATCTCTTCCTAGGCCAGAATATTCAAAAAATGGAGGAAAAACATCAACAGGTTCTTGTAAGAGACTCACACCGTATGGACTAATCTTTTTTAAAATATTTATATCGAAAAGTAAGTTGTTGCTATTTTTTGAATCATCAGGAATTACTTTATTTAAAGTATCTTCATCAAAAGCAATACCAGTTGTTCCCCAGTAGTAAGGTAAAAGAAAATCCATATGCACATCAATATTTGACATTTTTTCAACGAGAATGGGTTCAACTTTACATAGTGACGGAAGTAATGATTTATCTATTTTTTGGTACACATGTAACAACAACTGTCTGGCTCCATACGGTGTAACTGTCGGAAACACAACGTCGTATCCAGAATTAGTTGCTAATAATTTTGCTTCTAGCATTTCGTTATTATCAAACACATCGTAATTCACATGAATGCCAGTTTCTTCTTCAAACTGATCTAATATATTTTTAGGCAAAACACCGTACCAACAATAGACGTTGACACATCTCTGATTATTAAATTGATGAATGAATAGAAACAGCCCGAACACTGCAATAATGAAAAGGAATACTAATTTGCGATTAATATAAAGCAATGTTTATTATAAATCTACCATTCGCCAAACACTATTGAAGGATAACAAAGATTGATTCATAAAAATACCTGCTTGATGTATCAACTTTGGTGTGACAGTGTCTTTTAGTTCTCGTGGTACATAAAATAAAAACTGCGTAATTACCTTAACACCTACCATGTTTCAAAACTTGCCAAAGTTCATGTCCCCACGGGGCGCCTGTAAAGATGCAGATCAACAGCCTCAAGAATTGTTGAAACAATGACTTTTTAGACCTTCGTTTTTTCTTTTCTTTTCTTTTCTGTCCATTGTTCCTAATCGTCATCTTTGGTGGATAATCCCGAAGAGACTGTCCAAAACGTTGCAATTGTTATAAGGGCGATCATTTTTCAATCCGCTTTACGTCTCGAATGTGCGTCGAGTCTAGATCAACCCTCGCCCTTTTAAATCAGGAAAAAGGCATTCAATGCCCCAGCGCATACTGTAATCCAGGATTTTAGCCTGTGTCTGCTCATCATCCACCACAACAATCCACCAACGGTTCTGAATGTCCTGTTTAATGCCAATATCCATTTTCCTGTGTTAACGGTTTGCGTGCATAGCGCCCAAGCCACAGAGTCACCAATGTTTCTTAATATCCTGATGTCGGCTGAATGGAGAAGTTGCCTTAAATGAACGACAATTTTATCTGGAACTTGAACTATACTGCCTGACAAAATACGCACGATTCGTAGTTTTTTGTGGAACAACCTTCACGCATTTTACCGATTTTACAGGCGAAATAAAGAGCCGTGGGATGTTGAGCCTTTAGTGTAAAAATCATGCAGTCAGCATCGCAAGTACAGTATAATTATCTTAGTGTTGGTACAGTTCGAGCATACGCAATGATTAATTTGTTAGATCCGAAGCTTGATTACATTTTTAAGACAATATTTGGTAAAGACGATAAAAAGCCGTTATTGATTTCGTTTTTGAATGCGTTGTTTAAGGGGAAGCCGCGTATAAAAGACATAACGTTGGAAAACACGGATATCTCCAAAATCCTGGAAACAAACAAAGCTAGCCGTTTGGACGTTAAGGCCACAACCGACGACGGTACCAAGCTGGATATCGAAATTCAGTGCAAAAACACTGGCGAAATCCCACAGAGGGCATTCTATTACTTGGCAAACATGGTCCCGGTGGCGCTACACTCTGGCGAGTCGTATAAAGTGCCAAACGTGATCGGTATATGGATCCTGGGGCAGAATGTGACACAACGCCATAACGCAATAAGTGACGCGTACATGACGTTTCAGCCGAATCATCCGGATCCGTATCAGGTGCTGACGGCCTCTGCGCGGATTATTTTTATCGAGCTACCGAAATTTAATCCGCAGGACGCAGATGCGGCGGATTTGCTGACGGCGTGGTTGTCGTTTTTGA
>JAITIY010000054.1 GCA_031279185.1 Holosporales bacterium | reverse complement strand
ATAAGCTAGGAAACATCAATTAGCGGACTCGATAATACTCTTCGAATGTATAGCTCTTTGGCTTTTTTATCACAATTTCGAGGCAATACAGCTATCCATTCGCTGCTGTTCGAACTTTGGGAAGCTAAAACACATGCTGCACATTTCGCCAAATTCGACGCCACACGCTTATCAACCTTCAGTTGTGAGTGGCTTCTTAAGCCCTGCCTTATCGATTCCCACAGTTCAACTATTTTTCCACATCTTATCTTCATGCAATCACCTTTTTTCATAAAAAAATATGCCAATTGTACTTTATTATCTCTATTTTTTTAACTTTCATTCAATGCGATGGGTGGTAAGCTGATAAAGCTTTTTCTTATGAAGATCACAAAAATGTGCTACATCAGCTAATAAGCAAGGCGAATGTGTCCTTTTCAGATGCTGATAAAGAATTTCTTGTAAGCTTTTTCGAATGCTCTCCAAAATGGAATTTGGTCAACATTGACAGATCAGACGAATTGCCTGCCGTAAAATGGAAAATGAAAAACCTTGAATTACTAAGGAAAAACAATGGCACAAAATTCAAATCGCAAGTTCGCAATCTGCAAAATACGTTTGGTATGTAAAAATTATGGTTCTGGTTTTGTAAGCATTTATAGCACCTTCATTTGGAATTTACTGCACCAATTAATTGACTTTACGCGGTTCTTATCTGGTATATGTTCGCAAATGCTGAGTGAAGCTGCTATACAACCACATGTTTTTCATTTTCGCTCATAGGTCACAGTTTCACCGATACATCCGATCATGCACAAAATTCTCCGCAACATGGAAACAGCGATTTGGAGCGGTGTCAGGAATCGCTTCTAAATCAGCTTCTACAGCGGAGTTGTGAAAAATCTCCGTGACCCCAGGCTTGGAGAGAAAATGGAGAATTTGGGAGATTTCGGATGATTTGGAGAGCGGACACAGAGCAAAATTTTGTCGGGTTGCAACCATATGATAGCTCGCATAGCCTCTGGGACAGTGGATTTTGCAACTGCAGCCCGAGCGGTATGACTCCAGAAACCAGGTCCAGGCGTCACGCTGCTGGTGGAGGATTAATGCCGTCAAGGCAAGATACTTTTGTTCATTAAAGTCAATAATATTTTGCAAATACAACAACTTGCGCCCATTAGTCAATTCTATTGAGACATTCACCTAGGCGATTGTCAATGGCAGAAACCGTGACCTCACAATGGCTATTCTGATTGGATATCTGTGATTATAGTGCGATAAAATATTCATGGAATTCATTTAGTTTTTGCGTGACTTGAATCCGTATATTTTTTTTAATCTTTCAAGCATTTCAAAAACAATGGGGCAATGCCCTGCAGATTCAATGACAGAAAACATGTTTGACAATCTGTCTCTCTTATTGGTAAAAGGATAATCTCTGCAGGCAGACGGCTTACATTTTTGCACCTTGCATTTACCATCAGGATCCAAGAAACAACATGGCCTTTCCTTGATTACATAGTTCTTTCCTTCGGTTTCTTCATCAGCGTTGCATTCGAGATATTGACTGATAAAATCCGATTCGTTAATTTCAAGCAACTCTGCAATCAGCTTTACCTCCTTAATTTTCAGAGGAATAACACATAATTTGCAACAATTGTTACACTTACAGCAATCATATTTTGCAAATAACTCATTGTGAAGTTCTAAAAATTGCTTATCAAGCTCAGCGCAATTAGCGTGTCGTTTCAGGAAAACTCTGAATTTACAATTCTCCTTTTCATATTTTGCTGCATAAGTTCCAATTTTCGACGGTTCTATCATAGCTACCTCCACTAAATTGTTATAAAATTCGACACGTATGTATATTTCCCCATTAATTTTCTACTGTAGCACGAAATTTGCAGGTTTCAGAATTCATTTTTCCCTCTCTATTTTGATGCATTAAAAGTCATTTCATGCTATAATAATTGTTGTTTAAACGTATGATAAAGATAATGGCATTTGACCCAAAATACACGATTACTCAGAATATTCTGAAAAATCTGACAAAAATAGAGGCGATCAAGGAGGCGTTTAAGCGGAACCCAGTAACTCCAAGTCTTATGGCTTCCCTCAGAAGCAGCGCGAAGATGGCTTCGGTTCATTATTCAACGAAAATAGAGGGCAATCGGCTTACGCTCAAGCAGGTCGAAGAAACGATCCTTAAGCAAAAAGTCGTTCCATACAAAGAAAGAGACTCTTCGGAGGTAAAGGCATATTATAAAGCAATGGATTACGCGGAAAAATACCTGAAGAAAAACTTGAATTTTTCAGAGAATTTCATAAAAAGAATCCATGATATTGTTGAGGGTTTTTCTGCTTCGTACAGAGACGGTCAGAATGCAATATATGATAATTCATCTGGAAACATTGTTTATATGCCTCCTGAAGCAAAAGACGTTCCGGGCCTTATGGCTGAATTGGTTGATTGGGTTAATAAAAGCGACGAAATTCCATGTGTAATTGTCGCCGGACTCGTCCATTATCAATTCGTAACCATACATCCCTACTATGACGGAAACGGCAGAACGGCGCGATTGATGACGAGCTTTCTCATGAGGAAATTCGGCTACGGTCTAAAAGGAACTTACTCGCTGGAAGAATACTATGCGAACGATTTGCCAGGGTATTATGGCGCGTTGAACACGCATTCGCATCACAATTATTACGAAGGACGTGAAAACGCAGATTTAACCGGTTGGATCGATTATTTTACGACTGGAGTTGCGGAAGTCTTTGAAAAAATTCAAAACAAAGCCAAGCAAAGACCAACCGTCGATTTGTCTTCTGAAATGCGCAAACTTGACGTGAAACAGAGGAAAATATTGGAATTATTCGTGGAATTCAAAGAAATTACATCCATACAAATCGCCGAATATTTGAACATATCTCAACAAAGTGGAAGATTACTGGCCAATCAATGGATAAAAGACAATTTTTTGAAATTAGCTAATTCATCCAAAAAAGCACGCAAATACTGCTTATCAGAAGAATATGAGAAAAGTATTTCTGAAAACTCCAGGTAAAAGTAACAGTTTATTTTTTATCCACAGGTCTTAGTTTCGCCGATACATCCGCCCGACTAAAGAATTCTCCGCAACGGTGGAATGGCAGTTTGGAGCAATGTCGGGAATTGCCTCTTAGCCAGCTGTTGTAGCGGAAGTGCAAAAAATCTCCGTGACCCCTCATTTAGAGAAAAATCGGAAAATTTTGAAGATTTTGGGTGGTTTGGAGAGTGGATACAGAGCAAGATTTTGTCGATTTGCATCGATGCGATGGCCGACAGATCCTCTGGCACAGCGAGTTCGCGATCTCTGTTGCATTTTGCTAAAACAGACAGGTCAGCCAATGTCTCAGACTCTGTGGTGGAGTGCACGGTTCCGAAAACGAACAATCTCTCCGCCGCTATCAAAAATCGGATATCTCATTTCCAGCGCTTCGCAATCTTTTGTTAACCAATGCGGACATGCGCCTCAAAGATGTCCGGAAAGCGGAGATGTGACCTGGGTTTTGATAGTTGTCAATTACGTTCAAAATCGATAATTCGTAGTTTGATATTTTAAAATTCATGGTGTATGGTTACAAAGAATGGGAACCACAAACTATGCACAAGATATTTAAACAAATTCAAGAGTTACTGCTTCAGATTTCTTTGGAATCCTTCGAAGCCATAATAACTAGTGAATAAGAACTTAGTGGATATCGGTACGGAGAATAAATTCGTTTTTTCGCCCTCTCCCAGCATTAAATCAAATTTCGTTCTGTGTGTTTAAATTTATTTGCCCCAAATATCCTCCATGTATCCTGGAAAATGACGACAAAAAAGCATCATCTCCTTCGATTGGATCATCTCTAGCCTCCTTACGACGAAATGCTTCTATCGTTCTTTTGATAAATTCTACACGATTTATCAACGACACAGCTTCAGATCTATTAGGTTCTTTACTAGCAATTTCCTTGCAACGGTCCATATTTTCACTTATACTCAGCAAACTTTCCATCATTTGCCTCTCACTTTTTTCTTTCGCGCTCCAATCATTTATGCTTTGCATGAATTCCCTCTCTGCTTGCAAAGCATCTGCACTTAGAGAGACAACGCCATGTCTATCCTCTGAACATTCCTTTAGAAAAGAAGAAGGACGCTTATCTCTACTGCCCGAAAACAGACATCGTAGAAAATTCATCGGATGACATTCGTCGTGAAACAAAAGCCAAAGCATCATTATTAGAAAAGATTTTTTCATATTTTTGCCCCCTATAAAATTCTACACCTTATGATAAAATATTTCTCTGTATTTTTCAAGGTGCTATAGCACTACCTTCTGTAAAAACCCAATAACCCATAGGACCTACCGCACCTGCCACGATAGGAATAATTTGATTTATTGATGTTCTTGTGACACTGTGGGCTAAACTAATTTGATTAGCAAAAGTATTATCTACAGGCCCGCCTTCGCCGTATCTCATATAAACCCGAGCACTTTTATTCAAAATATTCTGAATATTCTGATAATTTAATGCACAACGAAATAAATTTTCTGAAAGATCATCTCCATTTAAAAAACCTACAATAGGCTGACCGTCCTGCCCATTTATATCAGGAATTACTCCAAGTATTGTTCTAATCTCTTCCACCTTCACGTCATTACCCATTCCCCAAGTATTTCCCGGCGTATTGGGATTAATGTTAAAAAAATAAAATCTAAGAATAGAATTATTATTGCCATGTATTACGTGATTTTCAATATCTGCACGTGCAGGGTCTCTTAAATAATGATACCAATGCAACATTTCATGAAACAAAGCAATACAAAGTTCACGTTTTCTTAAAGCAGTGAATGTACCATCGCTAACAACTGTTGAAACTTTTTGTTTAGGATTATTGGAAAAACAAATAGTCGATGAAAGACTAGTCCAGGACCACCCATTTGTATCATACTCGACTTGACTCATCCTGCAATTTTTTCTTTGATCGTTTATAGCTCCATCTTGATGCATATTTCTAGCGATACCTTGCTCTACAGCATCATTTCTGTTATTATTTTGCCTTCTAATTTCAATTAATAAGCGATATAAAAGTATACGCCCAACAGGATTTGATGCAATTTGACGAAACAGTCTTACAAAATCAATTGCATAATCATGCGAACATAGCAAACCACTACAGCATCCAGGATCTATCATACTGTCATCAAAAGTTATAATTTTTGTTGATGCTGCTGGTACT
>JAITIY010000046.1 GCA_031279185.1 Holosporales bacterium | reverse complement strand
CTTATTGTAGATAACCTGTTAACAGTTGATGGAACAATTACAGTAAACGGATTAACGGAAACAACAGCATTTCGTGTGCATTGTCTGGAAGGATCAGGAACAATAAATATTAATAATGGCACAGGATTAGTTATTAACGGTAAAGATGATACATCTGCATATCGCTGCAATGTTTCAATCATTAATAATGCAAAAACAGGATATCTCACAATTACGTGTGATGAAGGCAATCAGCGCGGAGTGTTTTTAGATAAACCAACAACGACAATTGGAACACTAAATTTGGAACGTGGATTATTGTTTACTGGAGATGCTAGAACTACATCTATACAGTGTGTAACTATAAATACCGGTCAACAATCTCATTTGGTTATTGGTAGTTATCAAGATGGCAATGGGACAATAACAAGCACTAACATAAATAGTGGTGGTTGGATCCATGTTGGTTTGGATGGCGGTACTGGTAAACTTACTAGCAATGGTACATTAACACAGACAGATGGCGTAATTGAGATAGGTTCAAAGAGTTGTATAAGCGACAGCAATGGCGTTGGAATAGTCGATGTTAATCAGCTCAATGTTAATGGCGTAATCAATATAAATTATTTAGTAAATGCTACGACATCTTTTGCTGCAAAGATTTTATCAGGTTCAGGAATCATAAATATATACAATGGCAATACGATTAGGTTGACTGCTGGTAACGGAAGTCATTTTAAAGGAATGATTACAGACAGTGAAATGACTGGCACTTTGTATATGACTGGTCGTTCGAGTAGCTTACAACAAATTGCACTAAAAGAGGGCTCGTGTGTTGGAAGTATGATTGTAGACAGCTCACAGTGTAATTTTGCTCATGGATCGGCAGGTGTTCCTGGGTATTTAACGACGAAGACTTGTAAAGTCATAAATAATGCTGTGTTAAGAGTTGGAGATAATGCTACTTCTTATGGGAGTTTAATTTGCGACAATATAGAAGTTACTGGCACAATGGTTGTTGGTGCATACGCGGAAGGTGCAGAACGTGGAGCTCGTGGAAAAATTGTGTGTCATAATACATACACGCAATATAGTGGTTGTACTGCACTAGGAACTGACGCTGTTCAATACAATCCTGGGTTTAATGGAGAGCTAGAAGCGGATGTCGTGAATGTAATTGGAGGAATTTTTAGAGTTGGAAATGATAAAACTGGCCAATGCCCATATGCAAATTTTATAACACGTTTATTAAAAATTGAGCATGGAACTGAGTTACACTACAATCACAGTGGGACCGGAAATGCACAAATTACTGTTAGTGAAGTATTTACTTGCAACGGTTTATTCTGGGGAGGCATTCCAACTGGTGTTAATATTGGTGGACTTGAAGGAAATGGTGAAATTAGACTCGATGGTGATGGGTTTCTAAAAATAAATGATGGATTCGATTGTACGTATAATGGACAAATAGTCAACGGAATAATAGAAAAAAATAACGGAACAATAGAAAAAAATGGATTAAACGTTCAAATTTTAGCTGGTTCTTCCAGTTATAATGGAGGTGCAAGGATTAATGGTGGAATGTTGTGTGGGGAGATTGGGTTTAATGGTTCACTAACAATAAATGCGGGTGGCACTTATCGTTTGGCCAAAAATGCGTCTGGTGCGACTGGTGGTCTAGCTAAAACGTTATTTGGTGAATTGACTGGAGATGGAACATTAGATTTGGTTGATGGTTGTTTAGCATTAAGTTCGTCCTCAACATTCAACGGAGAAATTGTTAATTCAAACGAGGACTATCAAAAACTAGTGTTGCAAATAAACGATTCGGTATTGTTTGATGCTGGCACTAATGTGCATACAATAAAAGGCTCAATATATGGTGCGCAAGGTTTTGCGAGGCGTACAAAAATAACAGGATTTTTCCCAAATTGTTATTACAAAGGTGAAACTGGAAACGGAATAAATGTATCACGAAATGTTTCATTTAGAGGCTTGCAATGCAGTGTTTGTCACTTAACTGGCGATGGAAATTTGTTACTCACATACGGTCATGAGTTGGTCGATTATTCAGTTTGCAGAATCTACTATTATTGGGATAAGGGTCCTATTGAACCAGTATTTGAGGGATCTATTACAAAACGCGGTGCTGGCCGACAAATCCTTGTAGCATCAAATACTGAGAGTGCTCCTGTTAACGTGGGAGAAATACGTGTAGAAGAGGGTATTTTAGCTGGAGTGTTGCCATTAAATGCTCCGTTGTATGTAGGTATAGGAGCAAAGTATCAAATTAGTTGTTATAACGGTTCTAGCAATGTTAGCAACGTAACTTCACAAATAGTTGCTGGTCTTCGTGGTTGTGGGGTAGTAGAACTCGCTCCGATAGGCAAAACACAAGACATATTGACTATTAACAACAGTTCTACAGAGGAATTTGCTGGGGACATAGTGGGCAATGGGCTATTACGCAAAACGGGTTCTGGGAACCAAATAATTTGTGGACAGATCAAAAATCAATGCGTTGATATAAATTGTGGACAGCTGACGTTTGCATCTGTGATTGAAGGACCTAAGCAGATAAATATTAATGCTGGGAAATTGTTTGTTACTGGTGGTTTGAAAAACACAGTTATAAATTTGAATAATTCTCAATCTATACTTAGTTTTACTACACAATCTAATATGGCGATAAATATTAATGCTAGAGTGGCAAGTGCGACTATTTGTTCAGAAAGTGATAGCAAAATTTTGAGCAATTTATCGGTCACAGCGCCCATTTCAGTCAATACAAACGAATACATGTTGCAAATTGATGGAACTCTAAGCGGTAATGCCAATATAGAAAAAATTGGTACAGGGACGTTTACTTTTGGAGAAATTCAAGCCTTGGAATCTACATCGCTGGTACGTGTATTAAGTGGCATTGTCAATATGTCAAACAAGGCTAATTTAGGAAAACATATGGCACTTGAAGTCGCTGATAATGCACGTGTTAATATGTGCTCTACACAGACTCTAAGATCAATTGCTGGTCTTGGAGCTATTGATTTACATACAAGCGGTTTGGTTCTTGAATTAAATAATCAACTAACTTATGCAGGGGCATTAGTCGGAACAAACGATAGAAATGTTGTACAAATTACTGGGAATGCAGTCTTAAACGGAAATGCCTTGATTGAATATCACGGATATTTAGAAGCAACAAATGCATCAAAAATTAATATTAATGGATCAACAAATGATGATTTAAAACTTAAAATTGCGAAAAATGCAACAATTACAATGTTTGGAACACGTACATTAAGTTCTTTGTATGGGCAAGGTATGCTACTCCTGAACAATAGTGAACACATTACTCTTCAATCTGATAAAGCTCAAATCTTTCATGGTGATATATATGGAGCTTCTGTAATACTAAGTGGCAGTCAAACATTTCATTGGAGTGGAAAAGAGCATAAAACTCACACACATGGCATTGTAATTAATGATGGTGCAACATTGGTTGTGGATGATGGGGTTATTTTACCGCAAAGTGAATCATTTCATTTGGTTGGTGGTAATTCGCATTTATGGGTGGAAGGCGTTCAAACAATTAGATGTGTTTCTGGAAACGGAGTGCTACATGCTTCGTCGGATATGAATCTCGTACTTGATGGCGATGTTGATTTCTACGGAGATATTATTGGGAGCAAAACGATTACATTTACGTCAGCAAATGCTACAAAATTCAAGTGGCACGGTGATCACGTAAAGTCTTTTAGAGGACAATTAATTACTGATGGTAATGTACAAATTGAGTATCCACAAAGTATTCTTTGTTCTAGTGTTATAGTTTCAGGACAAGCAAATGTGCTTACTGCAGATAAAACGTTGGATAATACTCAATTAAGCGAAAACATATCTTTACAAGGAAATACTGTCACAATCGCTGATAATGATGATGCAGTATTCATTGGATGGATAAATGGACCTGGCACAGTAAGAGTCGATTGCAAAAAAACTCTTACAATTTCTAACGGTATGCAGCTTGGATCTACTGCTGTGACATTCGATATCGTGCAAGGAAGTGTGATCGTTTCGCAGGATGCAAAATTTCATAATGCAACAATTAATCTAGTTGGTAATCAGTCAGAGCTTGTCGTAACGTCAAGTGGAAATTTAGTTGAAACAACTACAATACATACCGTAACAGATACTGGAGTGATTAGATTTAATAGTGCGATTGAAACAGCCGCCTCATTTGTTATTGATCAGTCAACGTGTTTGCAGATTAACGATGACGTAAAATTAACTGGACAAATGAGCGGAAAAGGAGAAATAAAAAAAGAAGGTGACGGCACTTTAATTGTTGCGGATAGTGGAGCAAGAACGTGGATTGTAAATTGCAACACATTAGAAGGTACGTTCAACAATGACAGTACGATTATAATGAATGATAACACTGCATATGTAATTACAGCAGATCAGACACTAGCACGTGTACAATGTAATGGTTTTGCTTCTAGATTAGTTCTAAATGGTCATAACCTGACGTTAACAGGAGATAGTGCATATGCAGGAATGTTTGATCAAAGCGGTTGCATAGTTGTTGCAGAAAAACTAGATATTTTTGGTGCAGAGCGAAACTGTGGCTTAATACATATTATTGGTCGTGTGAATATTATTGATAAACCGCAAATAATTCAGCTTATAGGTACTGGACAAATTTCAAGTAATTATAATGTAACACTGGATAATACAATCGATCGAGATTTTGCAGGTAACTTTGTTGGAAGTGGTGACATAACAAAAATTGGTAATGGAACGTACACACTATATGGCAATTATCAAGGATGTACAGGGAATTTCTATATTAATGAAGGTGTCATTAAGCTAACTGAAAGCACAGTCTTAGGAAATGGCGATATTTACATAGGATCAAGCGCAATGTTTGTTCCGTTCAGTGAGAAAAATATCAACGGCAATGTGCTGCTGGCTGATGGCACACTATTGACAAATACGGATATGGAAATTCGTGCAAATATTTCACTAAATACTGGAGTATTTCAAGTCAATGCTAGTAAACTCACGATTACTTCTCCGATTAATCTTAACGAAGACTCGCGTATTGTAAAAAATGGAAACGGAGTACTAGTGCTATGTGGTGATTATACTCAACCAATGACACTGTTCGTTACTGAAGGTGATGTTGTCGTGAATGATACTTTACACTCAATGGCGCGTGTCAAGACTGATGGTATTTGCAGATTTTTAAAAGTTCAAGAATTGAGTGACTTAGCTGGTTCTGGATTTGTGCATGTTAGTGAAAGTTTAACATTGCGGAATGATAATCCAATCATATTTGATGGTTATATTATTGGAGAGAAGCGCTTTGTCATTGCTGACAGTACAAATGTGCTTATGCGTAACGCAAATTGGAATAACAATTTTAGTGGAAATATTAGCGTAGAAAGCAATGCAGTCATCAAATTTACATCCACACAAACATTAACGCAAGTAGAAGGCTCTGGATGTATTGACCTTGGTAACAATGCACTAACTGTAAATATGAATAATGATCAAAATTTCTTCGGAACATTCGATAACGTAACCAAATTCATCTTCGATGGCGCGCATACATTTAGAATGGCTAAGAACATTACATGTGCTAACAGTTATGTGTGTTCTGGTTCAACGTTTATTGCAGAGCGCGCAATAACTTTTGGATCGTTTATTGTTGATGGTACAGTCAAGCTTAATCATACTGCAATTGGAGAATCGTTCGGAGGGATTGGTATTGTTTACGCAAATGTCCCATTAACTCTAACTTCTGATTCTATACATGAATTTGCAGGAGATATTGTTGGTAGTAATATTGTGAATTTATATGGTAGCGGTACGTTAACATGGCGTGGCAGGAAATCTTTCGCAGGAACAATAAACATAGCTAACGAATCGTTCGTTGTTGATGAGGATGTTAAATTACACAATGATGTAGTGATCAGTGTTGCAAGTAAGTTTGTAATAAATTCAGATCAACAAATTTCAGATTTAACTGGAAATGGCTATGTAGATTTGAATGGGCGTACTTTGACGATTTCTCAAGAAATAGATAATGGAGCACATTTTACTGGTGATATTACTAGTGGAATGCTTTTAGTGTCTTCTAAACGTCCTTGGTTATGGGGAGGGAATGCAAGCGATAGAGGTATTAAAAACTTTAATGGTGTGCTTAATATTATGGCAAAATCGCATGTTGTGTTACATGATATTGTTTCGTTTACGTCGGCAAGATTAGTTTGTAACGGTACGCTAGAAGCGGATGTCCCACTTACGATTGGGGCGTTGAATGGTGCTGGAATACTAAAGTATGCAAATGGCTGTACTTTGACTGTGGATTCTGATTTTTCAGGAAATATTTATGGAGCATCACCATTAACAATTCATGGAGGAAATTTTTCATGGAGTGGACAAGAAAAATCTTCAAGCGGACTAGTTGTTCACGATGGTGCAGTATTTACAGCAATTGGAAAACTTGATGTATCAGACAACATAGTTATAAATGAAAACGGAATAGTGGTGTGTGGTTCATCTCAAGACTTTTCCTACTTAAGTGGTGCTGGGACGCTAAATGCGAATGGAAATGTTATTGCATTGATGCAAAACATTGTGTTCGATGGTTTTGTTATAAACGCTGAAAGCGTAAATATTAATGGTAACGTAGCGATCGCACAATTATCTAATGTGCAAACTTTACGGATATTAAGTAATGCCGCGTTATTGCTGTATCAAAGTATTGATACGTTGCAATGTGTAATACTAGAAAGTGTCACTAGTTCGCTTACGCTTAGTGATTATAACTGTGATTGTCATGAGTTGGCTGGCTGCGGTGTTATTGCCTGTCATGGAAAAACATTTACGTTGACAGGAAATACAACATCGGAATTTAGAGGGAATATTACTGATGGAGCGTTGTGTCTTGTTAATGAGCATTGTCTTGCACTCAGAGGGATTGGACCAAAATCATTGATCGGACTGATCGCACTAAATGATAATTCGACACTAGAGGTTGATAAAATGATTTCGTTGGATCAAAGAGAAATCATTAGCGTTGCACCAAATGCTATCCTTAAACTATATGGAATCAAAACAATTGGAAAAATCAGTGGTAGTGGTTCAGTATCATTTGACGAACTTATCATTCAACATCATGAAGATTTTTCTTTCGAAGGAAGTTTCATAAGTGACCACAAACTAACATTTCGTAGTCCAATAATAGAAGCAAGACGTAGTAAGATTACATTAGCTGGTAATTCTCAAAAATTTACAGGTGACATTTATTGCATTAGTCAATTAATAGAAATGTGCGATTCATGTAGATTTTCTAATTCGTGTTTAGTGTTAAGCAATGAATCTGAAATAATTTTGCATAATAATTCCATTTTGCCACAAAAATCAACGATAATTGCGTCAGGTGCGAATCAAATTACACTAACAGCAAAACAAATGACACTTAGTCAAACAATATACGTACAAAGTAATTCTGAACTCATCTTTAATATTGACGATACTTGTACCTTATCAGGCAATTTACTTGGATCATCTAAAGTTATAAAAACTGGAGTTGGCACTTTAGAGCTTGCACACAGAAATGATTTTTCTGGTATTTATGATGTTCAAAATGGATGCATATCTTTTAACCAACAAATGACGTCAGAGTTTGATTTGCACATAAAACAAGATGCGTTTGCTATTGTTACAAGCGATATAACGCTACGGTCATTGTCTGGAGGCGGTTCCCTAAATATAGACAGTAATTCCATGGTAACGTTAATTGCTGAGCAAAATAACACATTGTGTACAACAATTATTAATGGTGGTTGTCTTGAAATAAAGGCGACTCAATCAACTCTCAGCAATAACCAAATAGTAAGTATTTTATCTGAAATCGCTCCACATAAAATGAAGGTGGGTGAGAATGTTATTGTAAACGTTTCGCATATTAACGATAATACCGAAGCAGATGTCCTTGGAAAACTCTGTTGCACAGAGGATCAAACGTTTTCAAAATTAAATGTAAGCGGATGTGTTGAGAGTTCAGCAAATTTAGCGATATTAGGTGCAGTAACTGATTCACTTTTAAGCGGATCTATCTACGCTAATACATTAACGTTTGCTAGTGAGACGGCAATATTGCATTTGCTAGGTGATATTCATTTGCAATCATTGGATATTCGAGGAGTTGTTTCCTCAGCAGATTCTTTATCGAGTGTAGTAAGTGTCAATGTCAGGGAGGACGGAGAACTCATTGGTTTTGGAGAAATTCAGCATTTGCATTGCTATGGTAGTATTGTTCCACGTGGTAATAAAAACGATAAAGATTCGATTTATGGCTTATTACAAGTGAATACTGCTAATATCAATGCTGGATCTACACTTCATGTATCGCTGGAAAATGTTTGTGAACGTATGATTAATGGTAGTTTGAATATCAAGGATAGCGTAACAGGACTTGAAAATTTGTCCGTTGTATTGGAGTCTACACGAATCGATAAAATAACAAATGGTACGTTTGTGTTAATGTCGTTGCCTAGCAATATTGTGCTAGAAAAAATACCGCAAATAGACTTTGATAGAGGCTTTTGTTCTTTGTTAGAAAACCCAAGAGAATCAATTACTTTAACTCAAATTGATTGCTATTTGGCATTACAAACTGGCGAACTTCATTGAGACATTAAAGACGGTATTCATAAAGTCTGATTGATACTGATTGATAATAGACTTCCTTTTGAAACTCTCCGAAATCAGTTTTTTAACCGTGTCATGGTTCATTACATATGAAATACCGTGTTCTCGTATATTATAAACTAAGACAAGCTTAAGCACATACGTTGACATAGTCGTTGCTTGTTAGTTAAACTAATGCATTATGCTTGTTTATTGTTTTATACAGTCTACGTGGTAAAAAGCTGTCGTGGCAGTGTTTGGTGAAGCTATGAAAGTAACAAATTCGTTGAAAACTATAAAAAATCGTCATAAGGCGTCAAAAATTGCAAGACGACGTGGTCGTTTGTATGTGATAAATAAGGAATGCCCTAAATTTAAGGCACGTCAGGGTTAGTGAAAAGGAGATCTTTATGGACACATTGAGTGTTTTAGTGGCCAGTAAAAGAACTGCCTCTGGCAAGGGAGGTGCTCGAGCATTGCGAAGAAATGAACAGGTCCCATGTGTTGTGTACGGAGTAGGGTCGGACGTTGTATTGATCTCTCTGGATAAAAAGACTGTATTAAATCACTGTCTGAAATCGGATTTTTTAAGTCGTATAATAAATCTTTCTGTTGAAGGCGAAAATATTGCCGTTTTGCCAAAGGAAGTGCAATTTCATCCTGTGACAGATATGCCGTTACATGTGGATTTTTTAAGAGTAAATGAAACATCTGAAGTCAAAGTTAATGTTCCTGTTTTATTTATAAATGAAGAAAAATCACCTGCGTTAAAGTTAGGTGCTATTTTAAATGTTGTGAAACGCTCTGTTCGTGTTTTGTGCACTCATATGGCTGTTCCAGAAAAGTTTGAAATTGATCTTACTGGTGCTAAAGTTGGTACAATATTTACTATCAACGATTTAACTTTACCAGCTGGTTGTCGTTTACATCAGTCAACAAAATTAAGTGCTATACTTGCTAATATCGCACAAACAGGCAAGCAAAACGCGGATGCAGGCACGTCAGCAGCATAAGCATTATAAACTTTTCTAGGATACATTGCTTTGGCAAATACTGAGGTTGACACAACAATACAAGGGATCGCCGGACTACACAGTGTGAGTAGTGGTGTCGTTGATGTATCCGCTCAAGACGTAGTTCGAACGCTAGCAAGGCTAAAGGCAACGTCTGGATACAGGTTTTCTTTGCTTTCAGATATCATTGCAATAAACTGCGGCACTAATAATGCGAAATTTGAAATTAATTACTTAATTACTAGTATTGAAAACAAGCGTAGGTTGATCGTGCGAACATTTATTGCAGCAAATGAGCAGTTGAACAGCGTAACTAAAGTATACGAATCGGCGTATTGGCACGAATGCGAACTTTACGAAAAGTTCGGGATTTTGTTTAAAGATAATGGTTTCATTTATAAAATATATTTAACTGATCACGATACTTAATTGTTAGTGTTTAACTTTGTCGTGAATATATTTTGGTTAAGTTATGAAAACACAACGTTCATGCTGTATAGAGATTCGTTTTGCTGTTGGAAAAATCAACATCGCTATAGAAGAAGGTGTTGTTACTAAATGTGATACTAAAATAACTTCTATTTATTACAATGCAGAGCAATATATACAAACTCATTCTTTGCTTGAGAATATAAGTTTTATAAGTCGTTTATCTGTTCATGAATCAATAAATGTTACGTTGGCATTTGTGCAAGCGATAGAACAAATGTTAAGCATACAAGTTCCTAAAAGAAGTCAATATGTGCGAACAATATTGTGCGAAGGTGAGAGAATTATCAGCCATTTATTGACACTAGGTAACATAGCTTTTAGCATCGGAGTGCATCCGCTATATGCACAAATTTTGCACATTCATAAACATTATGAGCTTTTGTGCGAAAAAATTTTTCAGCGCAGTAATTTTGTAGATTTTTTTGTGCTAGGTGGAAGCAAATGCAACATTGCAACAGAACTTGTCTCCTTATGGATAAAATTTTTTGAACAAATTTCGTCCGTTGTTCCGATTGTTGAATCAATATTGGTGAATAATAATATTTTTAAACATAGGACATCACATCTTGGAATAATCACATCAAACGAAGCTATTGGATATTGCTTATCTGGTCCTGTCGCACGTGCATCTGGTGTTGTGTTTGATGTAAGAGACATGGATAACTGTGTTGAAGATTCTTTAAGCACTCTCACTAATAGTAGTTACGAAATATATGGCGATTTTTCTCCTATCTTGAAGTCAGATGGGAATGTATACGCAAGAGTTCTAGTTTACATAGAAGAAATACAACAAAGCATTAACATCATGAAACAATGCTTAAACAAATTACATGTTATGGAAGATTATGAGTATAAATCGTTGTTTATTGATGCTACGGATAGATGTATATTTTTTGATTTAGCAAGTATTGATTTTGATGCAATCGATAAAGGTCTTTATCCAACACGGAGATTATACAATGCTGTAGAATGTCCAAATGGCGAATTTGGTATTTATTTGGCTGGTGATGGTAAGTCGCGTTTGCAACGTTGCAAAATAAATAACTATTATTTCCATTTACTGCAAGCATTAGAACAAATCATTCTTGGACAAAATGAAGAAGATGTATTTTTAATTATTTCTTCGCTTGGACTGTTGACAATCGTATGAGTGAGCTCTTAAAGTCTGGAATTGTATAAACAGGTGCGGGTTCTAAGTTGAATTACCTGTACATAATGGTACATTGCCCTATAAGTTAATTGGTGTCACCTTGTATAGTTGATTGGCGTGTTTGTGTATTTGGTATACGGTACTTATGCCTGCGTAAGTCGATTTGGATTAACGTTAGATGTGAATTTAAATATATGTTGAATAAGAAAACATCTCTATTTGCTACTCACAGGAATTTACAATTCGATGAAAATGAGTCTCGATGAAGGATGGTGTAGCGTTGTCGCTTGGTGGCCGTTGCTGCGTTATTTCAGCTTATTGTTTATATACGTGTGTTGGCGTCTCCTATGGGACTCGAACCCATGTTACCGCCGTGAGAGGGCGACGTCCTAACCGCTAGACGAAGGAGACCACTGCAGCTTGTACAACAGTTCGTGATTTTGTGTGCTATGCACATCAATCAACTAAGTGTAAATATAGTACATTTACGTGTAGTGTGTGCAAATATTTTCAGAAGCAGAATGCAATGTCATTTGTTACAATGAGCGATTGCGAGCATGGAAGGTCGCCAGACAAGAGTATGTTATTAAATTCTTCATTATGGTTGATTGACGCATTTACAAACAAACCATTTCAAGGAAATCCAGCTGGAGTTTGTCTTGTAGAGGAATTTCCGGATAATTCACTAATGCAAAAAGTAGCATTCGAAATGAATTGGTCAGAAACGGCTTTTTTAAAAAAAATTTCCACAAACAAGTACAAAATAAGATGGTTTTCTCCAGAAGATGAAGCACCAATATGCGCACATGCGACTCTTGCTAGTGCACATTTTTTGTTTGAAAATAATTATGTGATAGGATCCTCTGTTGAATTTTTATCACATGCAGGGTCTTTGGTTGTGACGCAAAAACACGAAAAAAATGAATCATGGATAATCATGGATTTTCCGGCGATTAATATTGAATCATGTAATGATGCGAATGAAGTAGATGTTGTAAAAAATATTTTAAATACTAGTGTTACACAAATTTTAAAGGATTCATTAATCTATGTTGCAGTTTTAGCATCAGAAGATGATGTAGCAAATTGTTCTCCAGATTTAGCTTTGCTAAAAACATTGAGTTGTCGGGCGATTTCTATTACAGCAAACGCAAATCAAGCAAACGCGAATACATACGATTTTGTTTCAAGATATTTCGCCCCAAAGGTTGGAATTCCTGAAGATCCAGTTTGTGGTTCGTCTTACTGCAGGCTAACACCTTTTTGGACAAAAATTTTCAATAAAAAATTTTTGATATCACGGCAGCTTTCCAGAAGAGGCGGAATGCTTAACGTATCGTACAACGATAGCACGAAGAGGGTCAGCATTGCAGGACAAGCAAAGACTATCCTAAAAGGGAAATTTTCTTTTTAGCAATAGACTTCGTTGTAATTCTTTAGAATCAGTTTGTTGACGTACAGATTCTGAAATCGAATTCTTACTGTATGTCTTAATGCTGCTGTTTTGTGTTTTCGTAAAAAATTTTGATTCTGAAAAATTTTAAAAAAACTCTAATCTAAACACGATAGTATCTTCGAAAAATCTTTTGAGTTTAAACTTGTTCCTCCAATTAATAGTCCAGTAACGGAATTTAAATTTAAAAAATCTTTATGATTCTCATATGTTATAGAACCACCATAAACCGGATATATTCCACAAAATTTATAGATATGTCCGTGAATCTCATCGACCTCACTTACAGTTGGTGTTCGTCCTGTTCCAATTGCCCAGATTGGCTCATAAGCGATAAAAAATTTTGCAACATCTATGCCTTCGCCTTGTAATAAGGATGATATCTGCTTTTTAACTATTTCAATTGTTTTTCCGCAATCGTACTCTTCTTTAGATTCACCTATGCAAACAATAGGTATTAATTTATTTCTAATTGCACATTTAACCTTTTGCGCGACTACTTCATCACTATCTCCATTGTTCGCTCGTCGTTCATTGTGTCCGATAATCACATGCGTACCACCAACATCGAAAATTTGTTTGCAACTAATCTCGCCAGTATGTGCCCCATTGTCAAACATAGAGCAATCCTGTGCGCCAACAAATACAGATGCAGGGAAATTACTTCTCGCAACATCAATCAATGTAAATGGAGGACACATTACGCAATCATAACTAGACGTGCTGAGTAACGGAGCAAACTCATCAATAAGCCTTTTGTCTCCGTTCATTTTCCAATTACCAATAATTATTTTTCTCATCAAAACAACACGTAAAACGAAATAGAAAATATTCAACTGGTGCCCAGAGATGGAATTGAACCAACGACACAAGGATTTTCAGTCCTTTGCTCTACCAACTGAGCTATCTGGGCATAACAACAACATAAGTTACGCACAAATATTACGAATAATCGTGTCTCTCGTCAAACATTGTCTACGTTCACATCCTTTGAGACAGTTTGCGCTCCTTGAGATGGCCATCTCGGACAAACCCATTTTTGACAACACGTTCGCTTTGACATTTCTTGCAAACCATTGGCGCTACACTTTTTACACAACAACGGTATGCAATTTAACGCAATTTCAGCATACCGTCTATCTTTATCTGAAAACTCCCCCAATTTTTTTATATCTTCCTGCACGTGCCTCTTCATTTTTTGTCTTAGTATATCAAGCTTTCATATCAGCAGCATGCTCTTTCAATATGATAACGGCATTTTTGGAACGTTATTGTGATGAAATTCGTCTACTAATCACACTTACGACAAACCAGTAGACAATGGCGCAGTAACAGCTGCAGATAATATACTTTTCCTATGTTTGTGTGATTCTGGCTTTATTCCATACAGTAATGACGTCGCTGAAGTTACTGCGTGAACTAATTCGCGATTATTATCAACGTAAGAGCGTCGTTCTGCGGTTATTGCCGCGATTAATTCATCAATCTTTTTTTCTATACGAGCCGTTGGAGAATTTGTCTGGATTACCGAGATAGTGTTAACACAATGTTGTAAAATACTTGGAAAGTCTTGTAAGCCGTTGAAATGAGTTGGAGGAATAGCACGTTGTTCATTGTCAAGTTCGCCTTTTAGCAATGCCTTGATCTTACCTCGCGTTATACGTCCTTTGCTAACAAGTTCTGTATCCTTTTGCGCTACAGCATTTGTAAAATCTGTCAATATCGAGTGTATGTCCTTTATCCAGCCGTACAAACCGAAATCCTCAATAGAAAAATGTGCATCACTACAATATTGAGTGATATTAATTGCAGCCTCATCATAAACTGGAAATTTTGTGCCAAAGACTTTTATAAACATAAGCAGAGTTCTGGACAAAGTTGTCGCATCTGTACTTTGGAAAAAATCATTAATAATCTGAATTTTTGTTATGATATCTCTAAGTGGAACTCTTAAGTCTCGTACGAATTCATGTTTAGTTAATGATTCAAATTCTGACATATACCGCTCAATTGGTGTAATAACTAATGGTTGCGATATGTTTGTATGTCCGTACAACATAGATTCTATACTACCTAAATATAGCAAAGGTAATTGGCCATGCGTGTTAAAAACCTGTGTCATTGTATTAATTGCCATTCGAACATCATCTGATTGAGCGAGATGTTCAAATACTGAATAAACCAATGTAGTTAATTTTTCCAAAAGATTACTTTCAACAACGTTGCCTTGCTGAAAGCTTATTCCCAAAAGTTTCTCTATCCCCGCTACTATAGCCTGCTCTGTACGTTCTACTGCCACAGAAACACTGTCAGTGCTTTGTTGGACAATATGCTGCGTAGTGGAAACTAGACGCTTTGTTTGACTATCAATTGCTGAACGAATTCCTGATGAGGTAGTTATTATTGCTTCGTTTTGTTCTTTAATAACTAAATTTATCTGTTTTATTATAGTACTGTTCGTTGAGCCTATTTGTTCTAACAAAGTATTATTTAATAAATCTATTTGTGTCAGCAAGCTATTGTTCGTTGATTTAATAACTTTTCGTGTTTCATCAACTGTTTCTATAATTTTTTGTGTCTGACACACAGTAGTCGTGGACAATTGATTTACCGCATTGCTTGTTGTGGATTCAGTAGTTGCTAAACTTTCTTCTTTAAACTGACTTAATGTTTTTGATATTTGTTGATTTACTTCAGCAGTTACATCAGTAGGCAGCGATTGCAACGTTTGTTCTACTGTAGAAAAATGCGATGATACATTTGCGGATAATTCAGATAATTCTGTTTTGAGCGTCTTAACATTTTTGAATAACGTATCTACGTGAATAGTAATATTGCCGTACTCATCAAGTGTAAAATGAGCATTTGGTGTTCCTATTGCAGCGACAATACTTAAATCATAAAGTGTCGCACTTGTTGGATATCCATCCTCACTGTCTGAGAGCAATTTAGAATCATGTATTTGTGTATGTGTTAGCAAATTTGTTACGGCTATAATCCTGCCCTCGCAAAATTCAAGTTGCAAAGGAACCTTAACACCTTCTATTTCTTCATAAATAATTCCTGTTTGTTCATTTGTGCTAAAACGGCAAGGATAATTGATAATTGTGTCACCTTTTTGAACACTCAAAGTTTTCAAAATGTATAAGCCATCTTCTGAATGAATTGGATTTTGTGTATACACAGTAGATGAATATACTTTTTTAGAAATCCCTATAAAAGAATCAATTTCTTCCGATACTGGACGTGACGTTGTATTTACGTGTACACATTCTATTTGTGCATCTGTCGCTGAGTACACTGCAATATGCGAAACTGTTGCAAGTAGCAAAATTATTTTATCTTTCATTACTTTCAGTGAAGTATAAATATTTCGTACTATAATAGTAATATCTATATATTGAAATTTTATTAACTTATCCGATTAATAAAAGTATATTTTAAATTCTAGATTGTTCTGAAATTGAGTTTTAAGCCAATTTACTGTATAAGAACGATATGTGTTGGTTATTGAATAATTTAGTATGGCTGTACAACAAACGTTATCTATCATCAAACCAGATGCAGTGCGCAGAAATTTGATAGGAAAAATTAATTCAAAAATAGAAGAATCAGGGTTGAAAATTATTGCTCAAAAAATGATTCGTTTAACAAAAGAACAATCGCAAGCGTTTTATATAGTGCACGCAGAGAGATCGTTTTACGAAGATTTATGTAACAACATGACATTGGGCCCGATAGTTGTTCAGATACTTGAAGGCGAAAACGCGATACAACTATACAGAGATATAATGGGCGTAACAAACCCAAGTAACGCGGCACCTGGGACTATTCGTTATGAATATGGAGAGTCTATAGATTTTAATTCTGTTCACGGATCTGATTCTTTAGAAACTTCGTGTACTGAGATAACTTTTTTCTTTAGTCAAATTGAAATCTTTAGGTAACGTTAAAAGTGAATTGTTCCGAAATTTTTACGATACCTAATGTACTTACTGTATTGAGAATAATCTCTGGTCCGTTTGTTTTTTACTTTGTGAAAACACATCAGTATGGAATCGCGTTGTTCGTGTTTTGGCTGTCTAGCCTAACAGATTTTTTCGACGGTTTTATCGCACGTTTTTTTGACTGCGAATCTGAAATTGGAAAGTTATTAGATCCTATCTCAGATAAAGTCCTGACATTTTTTGCATATTTATCCATACGTTATGAATTCCCAAAATTATTTTGGCTTTTGCTCTGTAAAGATTTGGCAATTTTAATTGCTGTTGTTTTCTTATTTCTTATAAAAGCACAAGTTACGATATCGCCATTGACTGTAAGTAAAATTAATACGTTATTTGTTTTGCTTTTTCCTTTTTTATGGTTGTGCTGGAAAACTACACATATCCATTGCATTAATACTGTTTTGCCGTATGTTTGTTACGCTATTGTCACGTTGACAGTGGTTTCTGTATTATCTTACATGAAGGTGTTTATATCCGTATTACGTAACCGATATTTGTAGGTGTAGCTTACAGGCATAGAATGTTTTCTTCTATAAAAAAGATATACAAAAACGAAGAAATATTTCGTGCAACGATTGTTTTTACATTGGCGATGGTTTTTGTATATGCAGCATTGGTCAAAATTTCCACAGTGATATGGCCGTTTATTGTAGCGATAATATTTGCATCGATAATAAACACTTGGGTCACAAAACTGCAGAAGCTTGGCTGTCCGAGAGGGATAGGTGCCGCATTATTTATTATTATAATTATTTCTATTTTATTACTGATACTAATCATAACGTCATTTTTTGTGCAAAAAAATATTGCTTACTATAGCAAACATATAAATTCAACAGTAAAATTCTTATCTGAATGGATCCCTTCTAAACTTGATGTTGTTGCGACTAAATTTCATTTACCACTTGAAATTAACGCAGAAAAAATTCGCGAGTACTTAATGACAAGTTTAGATGGAATAGCTGAAATGCTCATGAATCACGCGCTGTCTATGTATGAGCGTATAAAATCTGTAATTAGTATGTTTTCGTTTTTGTTTCTGGTCCCAATATTAACATTTTATCTCGCAAAAGATTGGCCAAAGTTTACGTCAAAAATACGTGAATACACTCCTGATAAAATATTAACGTTTGCGGATTTTTGTATTCCACAAGTACAACGCGCTATCAAAAAGCAAATGGGAGGACAAGTAAAAGTATGTTTTATAGTCTGTGTGACGTATAGCTTTGGATTGTACTTTATTGGAATAAAGCATTTTATCTTCTTAGGTTGTATCAGCGGAATATTGGCGTTCATACCATATATAGGTAGTTTCATCGCATTCGCAATTGCGCTTATTTCAACAATTAGCCAAGGATTGCCTTTAGTTTATGTAATATTTATCGCATCACTATATTTCATTGGTTCATCAATTGAGTCAAATTTTTTGACACCAAAATTGATTGGATCAAAGATAGGGCTACACCCTGTGTGGATTTTTTTTGCAGTATTAACGACGTTTACGTGTGTAGGAATAGGTGGTGCGTTTTTTGTAATGCCACTTGCAACAATAGTCTGGAGCACAATTCAATGTGCAATAATTTGGTTAAAAGAGGACAAATAACGCGAATAATAGATTTCTTTCGAAACGAATGGATTGCTATAAAGCGATAGTTGTTTTTGAGAGGTACAGACGAAAACGTTTCGGCTTGAGATTCAATCTAATCGTTGCAATTTGCAACTGTGAAAAGAATTAATGACGTTTCGAAAGAAATCTAATACATTTACACCTATACCATGCACGTATTCAACGACAACCAGCCTATATGTCTTACTCCACTACAAATTTAACCAGCGCCAAAAATTTCGTTTGACTTTTGTTTGGATGCCTGAGAACCCAACGATTCCCAAATGGTTTCAGGTTAGGTCTGTATATTCCTTAATGGCAGCGATCTCTTCAATGGACAATTTGGTGCAGTGACTTACTGTTTCTGGCGGGATTCCTGCGGCTAGCATGGAACGGGCGGCTTCTCTGAGGCCTTCTTCCTTGCCTTCTGCCTTGCCTTCCTCCTTGCCGATAGCGATGCCCTCTTCCTTGCCGATAGCGATGCCCTTTGCTTCACCAATAGCGATGCCTTTCGCTTCACCGATAGCGATGCCTTCCTCCTTGCCAATAGCGATGCCCTCCTCCAGCCCTTCCTCACGAGCCACAGTCATCTCGCTGTTGTAATCGTTAATCGTCTTTTGTCGCAAATCTGCAATCGCTCTTACATCATCATCTGCACTGATATATTTCAGCGCTTCCATCGCCGCCTTAACTTCTTTTATTTCAAGAAACGCGTCATCCATGAATACTGGATTTTTCAAAAACGACAACCACGCCGTCAGCAAATCTGCCGCATCTGCGTC
>JAITIY010000007.1 GCA_031279185.1 Holosporales bacterium | reverse complement strand
TGCCCTCAGCTTTGCCCTCAGCTTTGCCTTCAGCAAGTCCCATCCTCCTCGCCACTGTCATTTCGCTGTGCCGATCATTAATTTCCCTCTGCCTCAGCATTGCAGCCTCTCGCATCTGCTTATCAGCGCTAATATATTTCAGTCTATTCATCGCTTCTCCTACCTCCTTAACCTCTAGATATGCTTCATTTAAGTGACTCGGATTTATCAAAAACTCTAACCAAACTGTCATCAAATCCTGTGCATCTGCCTGCTCAGACTTAAACTTTGGCAACTCAATAAAGAATAGCCGCATGCTATCTATGAAGAAAGTTTCTGGATCTGGATCCTGCGGCAACGTTGCCAAGCACATTTCCGTAATGACGGACTTGCGTCTGGCGATGATGTTCGTGCTTGTTATCCAGACGCCGATTGCCTTGGGCTCATCGTAGGCATCTCCTTCATCTATCACCTCCGGCATAATATTGGCCAGATAATGTGCCGCCCGTGCCGGAATTTCGTACGTGTTTTTATTCTGAATCTCGATATCAATTTGCGTTTTGTCATCAAGTGTTGCTCTCACATCAAGGCGATTGGTTTTGCCATTTGGGCGCTTCTTGGAAAGTTCTGTATTTGTTAGAACCACGCTTGTGACGTGCGGACTGCCCTTGAACAGCGCATTCAAAAACGAAATTAGTATAGGCTCCTTACCTTCGACGCCGAAGATTTGCTTAAAAACAAAATCATTTTGCGGGCTCAGTAAGTCAGTCATCGCGCGCATCAAACACCCACAACACCTCGTGCTGATTGTACCTTACTTTGATGGAATGAGTCAAATTGTGTATAAGTTCACATACTTTGAGACTGCCCCGCGAGAGTCGCGACCCTCCGAATATACTCCATTGGGGTTGCCCAATTCAACGAAGAATGAGGGCGGTAATTGTTATATTTCTCCGTATTTCGCCGAAGTTCCTTTCTCATTTGCGTTATGTTATTCGCCAGCAAATCTCCTGCGTAAAATTCTCCTGCGTAAAATTCCTCACGAAACGTACGATTGCCGCGCTCTACGCCCCCATTATAATCATGTCTGTAAAAATGTTCGGGAAACAGGAAGCGGAAAGCGATACCCATCTCATGACTATCGGTGAACTCGCGTAATACTGCGGCGTGCCACAATCCACATTGAGATATTACCTTAGAATCAAGAAGCTTGAACCAATATCATATACAAATTCAGGTTATATGCTTTTTAAGAAAGAACAGATTGAACTTTTAAAGTAGACTTTAGTATTCGCTGTTTTTTAGTTCTTGAGACTCAAATCACCATCTGCGGATTGAATATGAATCTGTTGGAGGAATGCTAAAACGCAACCGATGTTTGAACAATCATGAAAAACAGCCTCGCTTCAGCAAAAAAACTGTGAATTTCTTACACAAAATATCGCAACCAGAACGCACTTCAAACTAAATCATGTTCAGGTTGAACATCCGGTTCCTCATCAGGGCTTAAAATCTACACCATTCAGATAACTCATTTCTTTCAATTGCGCAAAATCAGCAGTATCACCAATCATGTGTTAGATTATTCGTGCGCTTCTGCTCTATCAAAAACATAGCGTTTGACTACATCGAAAATGTACTGGGGAATCTGACCGATTGCGACAAGGCGTGCCATTGCGGTCTCATCGGTGAAAAAACGCAAATGATCATTAAAAGCTCGTCTGTTACTGCGTACGTCAATATCGAATCTTCCTTTAGAAGCAAAGTTGCACGATTTCGCATTAGCCAAAGTAGCTAAGGCTGCTCTACAGGACTGTACAGCATCGCTATAATTGCGAAGTATAATTTCTTGGTCATCGGGACTCGTCAGAAAAGCGACACACATGGATTTTGCATTTGTAATTTGCTTATTGATATCCTGCGTTGGCACAGGCTTCGCACTATTAGCTGATAAGACAAACATAACTAAAACAAACACATTTCTGATAAACATAGCAACCTCCTTGTACTTCCATCGTGTCAGGCTATCATAAAAACGCCATCTTTACAATCATGGAAAAAAAGAATTTCCAATACCTTGATTTATTAAATCAGCTTCAGAAAACTTGCCTTTTTCTTGATATCTTGTATTTGGAGATGGAGCTGCCATCATACCAGCTGGTGCAACTACTATTGGTGGCAACGCTAGCGGCACTGCTGGAGGTAACACTCCTGGAGGCACTGTGATTATCGATTGCACACAATTATGTGCAACGTTGGTGGAATAGTTCAAAACATTTACATCTTCTAAAAATACGTTGTATCGGTTATACCCATATGTGTGCGGTAATCCACAACTCATTCTATAGGCATTCTCGGAAAGGTCGTCCCCTTCTATATACTCTAAAGGTAAAGCCATAGCGATCCCTCTATTTCTCCCAATAATCGTCAAAATTTCTTCGTAATCGTCTGACCAAGCAGCTCTTGAATTAGATTCTAAGGCTCCTGGTGCAATAGCGATACCAAAGTACATATCTACAGAAACAGGATGTACATTGACAAGTTGAAACAGCCCTCCATTTGCCAACAAACTAATCCAATAGTTCGAGAATCTATTATGACATCTTAAAAAGTGATACCAGTGCAAAAATTCATGAACCATTACTGCACTGACGGTATGTGCAATGGCTTCTTCTGATGAACACATTTCATAGTTAGCCCCTCCAGTGTGCACTTTTTTGACCAATGGTATCGCGGGAAGCCTATTCGAAAATACAAATGTTCCGTTAGTTACAAATCTTGCTCCCACAGCAGTTTTTAATTCAAATTTCACTAACAGGTTGTGTGCCATGACTCTCACGGCAGCATTGTAGGCTGCTGCTGGATGTAAAGCTAATGCATCCGCAGCTTCTGTTCCCCTTATTATCTCTATCAAAATTCTATACAGCAGTACTCGTCCTATTGGATTCGATGCAATCCGCCTAAAAGCATCCCAAAAACATTGTTCAGCTGATAAACAAGAGCACCCAAGCGCTTTTGTGCATGTTGTATTGTGCGCTTTGTCGTGCCCATGATTTACGCGATCAAACCTTATTATTGCATTTGCGTGAATAGGTCTGTTTTCTGGAAATCCATCAAAATTTGGTGGAGTAACATAGCCATTTCCAGCATTAGCAAATCCGCTAAACACCGCAACAAACCATTTCGTTGTAGCAGACTGTTCATCCCTGGCATTTGCGTTTGCACATGATTCTGCTGCTGCAACTGCAGTGGTTGGTTGTGGAATTCCAGCAATAGCAATTCTTGCAACAAAAGCAACTTGAGGATTCATTCCTTCGCAAGAAAAATGAATCAAACTTAATAATGCTGCAACAACAATCCTTTTCATTTTTCCCATCCATACTATAATTTTTAATCGCTACGCGTTATGTATAAATTTATAACACCAATTTCTTAATAATTTATTGATAAATACCCAAAAACTGTAATTTATTATGTAGGGTATCGCATTTTGATTATTCCAACTGTTTCTCACTCTTCAACATCACATTGTGACTCATAATCTCCTGAGTTTTCAGAAGCTTCGGTATATAACTGTCCATGATGGCGGTTTTTATCCTAAAGCTTAGGTTGTTTGGTGAGATTTTGCTCATTTTGTAAAACTGACGGAAGTTCGGGATTTACTCTCGCAATATAAGTCAAGTTCATTATAAAAGAAGCGATAATTGAATACATAAACAGCAACATTTTCATCTTATCTGCCGTCCGCTCTTGAATTTTTTCAACTGTACAACC
>JAITIY010000068.1 GCA_031279185.1 Holosporales bacterium | reverse complement strand
TCTAGCTTTGTCGGCTTCGACCAGTCGTTCGACTAAGCCTTTTACGTCAACTGTTGCGGGTCCCTTGAGTTTCCCAACAGATCTCTCCGCAAATATTCCCAAGCACAAGCTTCCAAGCGCGATACCACATCCCAAAAAAAAGTTGAGAAAAAACCAACTTGGCTGTGAGCCGTTATTTTCACGTCCAAATGCCATTAGCGTTCCTAGGTTGTCCCACTACACTCTCCTTTTTAGCATAAATCACAAGGTCGTGGCAAGGCCTAGCTTGACGAGCTTCCAAGTTCACATACTTGCTTACGTGGCATGGTGCAACGATTATTGTTCATGGCGATTTGTTTCGGTAGTAAATATATACTGGCGACTACTAAGTGTAGTTAATCAATTCAGACTAATGTATATGTTAGGTAGCAAACGACTCTGGCCTTTTTTTGGCGTCCATCGCCTTCGTCTTGAACCCCGATTGTCCCTTGATTCGCACGTAAAATTTGGCCGACTTTGCACTTGGAGTCTTTGGCAAATTGGTCGGCGATTTTGCGCGCGCTGCTAACACCCTCAGCTATCATGTCAGCCCTAATATCCTCAAGCTTCGTATATTCGTAGCTCAGGTACCCTATGCGCAACCGACCATCAAAACCATGTCCTTCATAGGAAAAATCCTGTAATTTTTTGTAAATTAAACTTATTTGATCCATATCATTAGAATACAATAAAAGAGTCAACATTACCTCATAACGATCTTTTGGTGGTGCTATATTGTATTTTGTTGGCGTATGTAATTGATGAAAATCATGGACAGCTAAAGGCAATTCGTCAATTGATGCTATTGGAAAGCCATGTTTTAGCAAAAAGCTAACTAATGTTTCTCGCACATTTTTTGCAGATTCAGTCAAAGATTTCAGATCTGATCCAGTTGAACTAAACAGTATGTCTAATGTCGCTTTGTCGGATTCAACCAGTCGTTCGACTAAGCCTTTTACGACAACCGTTGGTGGCCCCTTGAGTTTTCCAACAGATCTCTCCACAAATATGCCCAAACACAAACTTCCAAGTGCGATGCCGCATCCAAAAAAGAAGTTAAAAAAAAGCCCACTTGTCTGTGAGCCGTTATTTTCACGTCCGAATGCCACTAGCTTCCCTAAATTGTACTACAATATTACTCTTTTTAGCATAAATAGCGATATGGTGGCCAGGGCCTACGCATGAAAAAACCTTAAACACAGCTTTATGGCCATTATTGGCACCACTTTACTAGCCGCGCTTTCTGGAATCGATAGTTTTCTCGGCATACAAGAGTTTGTCGAATCTCATTTCGATGAACTTTCCAAAATGTCGATGAACTTTCCAAAATGTTTAATTTTCCCGGAGGTGTCCCCAACCATGACACCTACAGGTGTGTGGTCGATGATTTCCCCTGATGCTTTTTTACGAAGTGTTTTATGCATAACGAACGGTTTTGATGAAAAAGAAGAAACGCGGTACTATACTTCATCGCTAGACCTCGAGACAGAACAGTTAAATGAAACTGATGCGGGAAAATGCTATGTCTCTCGATCATTTGTCGAAGTGTTTGTTTAAGATTTTTCATGCGTAGGCCCGGACGCAAGTTTCAGATGTATTGACTTTAGAAGAGGAAAATGGCAGCATTCCATAGTATCGCGATTTATTGTGATTTAACGTGACAAAGAGAGTATCTGCAAAGTATAAAATAGATCGAAGGCTTGGTGTCAATCTATGGGGACGACCAAAGAGCCCGTATACGAAACGGAATTATGGACCAGGTCAGCATGGCAAGCAATCGTCTAAACTGTCTGACTATGGGGCTCAGCTGAAAGCTAAGCAGATGATGAAAGGATACTACGGAAATATCAGCGAAAAGCAATTCCGAAATATTTACAAAAAAGCCATCCAATCTAAGGGTGATACCTCCGAGATAATGATCAATTTGTTGGAACGTCGGTTAGATGCTGTTGTTTATAGGATGAAATTTGCGCCAACAGTTTTTGCCGCGAGACAATTAGTAAATCATGGCCACGTTCTGGTTAACGGCAAGCGGGTGGATATCCCCTCTTATAAAGTCAAAGATGCAGACGAAATCGCGATCGCTGGAAGAATGAAAGAGAACGTCAACGTAATCGCGGCGACTGAGTTGCAGGAAAGAGGTATTCCTGAATATATGGATGCTGATCATAAAACTATGAAGGGAACGTTTATTCGTGGGCCGAAGATTTCAGACGTACCGTATCCAGTTCACATGTCTCCGAATTTGGTTGTGGAGTTTTATTCTCGTTAAATGAGTGCGCACGATACCGCAGGTGGATTGTCAGCGTTTAAATCGCCAAAGATCAAAAGTGAGTGCCATGGTTTTTTTACAAAAGGCACGCCTTCATGCAATGTCGCATTTAATCGAGGAGACCCGGCTGATGCGGTATTAGCGAATCGTGAAAGAATTAAATCTTTCTTCAGCCCGAAAGCAACTAGCATCGTCTTCACTGAACAAGCACACACTAATGTTGTCCGAGTGATTACTAACGTACCGACAGAAGATCCGTCTACAATCAGCGACCAATACGATGCGATTGTAACTCACTGTCCAGGTGTGTTGATTGGAGTATATACAGCCGACTGTGTCCCAGTGTTATTGTATAGCGAAAGTGTGATTGGTGTCATACACTGCGGATGGAAAGGACTAAAGGCAAAGATCATAGGAAATGTGTTGAAGACAATGAACAATTTTGGAGCGACAAATATAGTGGCGGCGATTGGCCCATGTATCCGCAAAAAAAATTACGTCGTTGATGAGTCTTTTTTGGAGCACTTCCCTAGTGAAGATTGTAACGCTGAAATGCTAAATGGCGAATTGCATGTAGACTTACCAAGTATTGCACGTGCACAATTACATGAATTAACGAATGTAACAGATATAGAAATTGATACGTACGACAACCCAAATCTGTTTTTCAGCTATCGTCGACATTTGCAAGCTGGACATCAAACATTGCCAAAAGCACAAGCTTCAGTGCTGATGTTATAAAAATGTGTCTAATGTTGCGGTGTTTGCTTGATGTCAAAAGTTTCGTCTATGCTTCATTGTTAAGACAAGCGAGTTATTGGAATACAATGCAATGACACAAGAAATTATTGATAGAATTAAAGGATATTTTTTGGTGTAACAGTAATGCTTTTGGCTACATCACATTATCTAGGGTGTCAGAGATGAACGAGAGCCTAGTAGAGTTTTGCACAATAATTATATTGTTTAACGTAGTGATTTTTTCATTTTTAATTTTCGTCTTACCAAATAAAAATATCGCAATCTCTTTTTTGTTCGCTCAAATTTTTTTGTTCTTTATAGCACTTAAATTGTATTACATTGGCGCATGTTGGGCATTATTTATTCTAAATAACGCTATCTTGTCTGCAATTTGCGACAAAAATAAAACTGAAAGATTGCAAAACACAACTCAACAAACAAAAATAACCGAACATAGAATACTTTGCGGAATTCTTTGGATGTTAATTTTCGTGGCTTCGTTTAGCATATTATTTTGGAACACACAATTCACATCATTCGTATTTCATAAATTCGTGTTTTCGTCGTCATCTTCAAACAATTACAGTAGCTACATAATTTATCCTCTAGTATTTTTTGTTTTTATATCAATAATTGGCTGTATGAGGAACATTCAAATGCAAACAAGTAAAATAGATAAATGACTTTTTATACCGATCTAACTGTGCCTGTAGTAGCAGTGTCATTGCTTTTGTTGCTAGTCTGCTTATTCGCTGCGGCCACAACAAGCAGAATGCGTTCCGTATTGTGGACAGCAAATGCATCAATGGCCAGTGTAGTCATAATAACCTTCTTTTCATTGCTTTATAACGATCTAGCAGGAAATATATTTGCGACATGTATTATTGTGTTTATGCTGTGTTACTCTTCGGTTGGTGCGAGCTTGTCTATTATCGTGAGAAAATGTGATTAAAAGTAGGGTGAATGAGTTCGATTACATTATTCAGTTTAATTCCGTTTCTGTTAGGACACTGTTTTGGTTACATTATTAAGTCACCAAAAATAACAAGAACAATTCACGTTGTAAGTTTCGCTACGGCGTTTATAGTTACTATCATACAGTATATCTTCAACTACGACTCCACCAATATTGAATGCATGGGATTTATTGGGATCTATTCCATTGCGCTGGCATCAGTATACTGTATGTTATGTTCGTTAAAAACAGACTACCAAGACAGGTTAGTTTTTTATCAATTATCAATCATTTCTGCTTATTTAATACTTACTCAAAACAACATTTACTTAATTACAACTGGATTGTTGCTGTGCAGCTTTCTTTCATTTTATTTATTGTATGTTGAAAATTTTGATAAAAAATACTACGCTACCTTTCGCTTACAAATACTTGCTTCGTCATGTATTACATGCGGATTATTTATGCTAATAAAAGATTTTAGTATTAACAATAATGCGAATTTAGATATAAGTAACTGTTGGACTATTTTCGCGACTGGCTTGACTTTCGTAGGAATAATTATTCGCACTGATTTATTACCTTTTGCTCAATACTACACATCAGTGTCTGACTCTTTGAGTACAACGTTTTTGTCGCAAGGCGTTATCTTACCGATCAGTCTTGTTTTGTTATTGAAATTATCAATCTATTACGTACGATACGAGTATTATAGTACTATATTGCTATATGTAAGTATTATTGGACTAATTGTTTCAAGCATAAAATCACTATTCAATAATAATATTTATAAAGCGACAAATTTTCACACTCTTGGAATAATAAATCTCACAGTATTTTTACAAAGTATCCATTTGTATAATTCAGCGAAATATATACTTTTGTACTATTTTCTGTTTAAAACATGTTTATTAATCCTCACAGAAAACATTTGCAGTATTATGTCAAAAGAAACAGATATAGCAACAATGGGAGGGTTAAAAAATTACACTAAGATAACTTTTACACTTTACTTATTCACATCCATATCTTCAATCATCGTATTGTTAAGCCGGAATGTGTACGCGCCTCTTTACGAGGTATTTGCAGGTTCGCATAAAACTTTCGTTATTTGCATTTACACCCTGTTTTGTGCAGCGCATAGCATAGGATTCGCAAGACTTATTTATTCAATATTTTTGGGAAATAATAGATCTAATGATTTTGTTTTTGCCCGTATCAAGGAAGTACCTTTTGTACGATTAATTCCAATAATCATTAGTGTTATTGGAATGTTTTTATACATTTGCTTATTTAAAATCACACGTTTTTCTTATCTAGATTCCAATTTACGAATATTCCAGTTAATACATTACATTATCTGTGGTTCGGTGTTTTTTGCTTCGTGTTTCATGCAAAAACTGCTTATAAAACATAATGTAAAAATAACTAACACGTTTTTTAAAAAAATGTTTAATGTAAAAATCAACGAGCATGTGATACGCCTAGCCAGAAATGTATATTGTTTTTTACACAATATGCTCGCTTCAAAAAAAATAGTCACTCTTCCTAGAAATATAGAACACTTTTATCGCAAATTAGAAATACTTCGTCTTGATGTCGCATCGTTATATCAACAATTTTTAATGCTTACCATAGTCATATTTGGAGTAATTTTCATACTCCTGTTTATCACATTGCACAAGACACAGTAGGTGATTTATGTTGTTTTTGAACTATGATGAAATACCACTATTATCCATACTTGTGTTATCTCCATTATTTGGTGCTGCTGTAGTTACACGAATACATCCAAAAAAACACTACAACATAAAAAACTGTACATTATGGATCAACGCATTCGCTTTTTTCATGGCAACGTTGATTTTTATGTGTATAAACAGTGAATACAGTGGCATTCAGTTTGCAGAACAATTGTCCTGGATTGCATACGATAACATTAATTACTACGTTGGAATTAGCTATTCTACGCTCATCATTATTTTATTGTTTACTGTGACATTTCCAATTGCGACAATTCTTTCTTTCAAGGAATCAAGTGATAAATATAGACAACAAATGACGCTATTGTTGTGCATGGAATCAAGTGCATTACTTTGTCTTTGTTCGATAAACGTTATTTTATTCTATATATCATACGAAGCCGCATTCTTTTGTTTCTTGTTTTTTATTAAGATATCTTCGAATAATTCCCATAAAATAAATTTATTATCACTTCAGCATATAGTTGGTTCCTCTATTTTGCTGATAATTTTGTTAAAAATTTTATACAACGTCCCGAATTTTTCATTTGAAACTGTTCAATATGGATTGTCCAATATTCAATTTGACTCAACAACGAATTCTTTTTTAATCTGTGTGTTTTTTTTGATGGCGTGGCCGCTTGATAACAAATCTAATAACACAGGTATAAACGTATTTCTTCAGATCGTTCCATTGCAAATAATCCGAATGCACATAATCTTTACACTATATCCATTCATGCTTAGAACGCATGACCATGTATCAACGCAGTTACTAATAATATCAATAATGTCTGTTCTGTGTATGTCATTTATAAAAACGTGCATACAAATCAAACATTGCAATTTTATCCGCATTATTTATGGCATTACACAAGCAATAACATGTTTTACGTTAATAGATTTGTCTTTAAATGTAGGCCGAACAAATCAAGCATTGTTTATTAATTTTTGTATCAATATTGCATGTGTTTATTTGGTTTTATCGATTTTCCACTACCAATCCAAAGTACGGACACTGTTTTTACCTTACTTATTATTTTCATGCTTTGGTGCGCCTTATTTGTATTACATACCGACATTACAAAAAATAGTAACATATAACAGCATTGCACTAGGGATCGCGTACGTGATAAGCACTTTGATATTTATTTCAATCGGCGGTTATTACGTCACCACAATAAACGATAAACATAGAAAACCATCTCCAGAATTGCATATGTTATGAACATCAGAAATATTCAAACATCATTGTGAACGAAATTATTTTTTTCATACAATGCTGCGTTATACGCCCAGTAAAGAGAAGCAGTGTGAATGTTTGATTCAGAGCGAAGTAAGAGTATATATAGTGGTTTACTTGTACGGTATACATGCATGCTTGGCGGCATTGGCATAAAAAACGAAAATTGCGAGCAATCGAGTCTTACCCAATCATATTTAACCCACCTTTTAGTGCAGCGACGGCGCCACCTTTCGTTGTAGACATAACACTACCATCTAGTGTTGCCTGCAAGCCGCCATACGTACCAATGGTTGTCGCCTTACAAGTTACCATTAATGCTTCAACTTTTGCCTCAAGTGTTCCCTTGCCCCCCCAATTTAGTCCTTCACTAGACCATCCTAATTGAGCTTTTTGCTTTATGTTCATACCTTCAGTACTTAAATCCATCGTCGCTTTTTGCTTTATGTTCATACCTTCAACGTTTACATCCATTGTCGCCTTCTCTGTTATATTTTTTGTCGCTGTAATTTTAACTTCGCCAGTAGCATTTAATTCAATGTCTTTTGTTGCTTTTAGTACAATACTTGAGTTAGATTTTAGCGTTATATCCTTTTGCGCTGTTACAGAAAGCGCGGCATCTGTTTTTACAGTTATGTCTTTTTTAGCTGAGATGTTTATCTCTCCGTCATCGATTTTGATAACATAATTCCCTTTTGTCAAAGTAGTGACGTTATCACCGTCTTCTTGTTCTATTGTCATTGATCCTTTTTTCAAACTAATAAAATAATTTCCTTCTTCTATGATAGTTTTCTTCTCACCTTTCTTTATTGTAGTCTCAAATAAACCATCTGCGATTTGCAGTTGATTCGTGGTTTTTTCTCCTTCTTGCTTAACTAAAAATATGTTTTCTTTTGCAATAGATGATAATTCAAAGTCTTTAGATGCGTTAAACGTTATTTTTTCTTTGTCTTGCGTATCATCAAAACTCATGACATTAGCATTGCCATCTTTTTCCGGAGATGTTTGCGTTTTGAGCATTACGATTCGTGGCTCTTTAGAAACTTCATCTGGTACTTTATTCACACTATTGTAAAGACATCCAACTATGATAGGCAAATCAGGATCACCATTTTCAAAAGCTACCAAAACCTCCATCCCTATACGCGGCACAAACGCCAAGCCAAATCCATTTCCGGCCCATCCTTGCATCCAGCGGATTGGACACGAATTTTCGCCATCATTTGCTCCTTCTCTGTCCCAATGAAACTGTACATATACGCGTCCGTGCTCGTCACAATGAATCTCTTTATCACTTGGACCAACTACGGTTGCTGTCTGAAACCCATGTATAACGGGTTTACGAGTCGCTCTTTGTGGTGCAAACGGTATATCAAACTGAGATGCTGTAAATTTGTTCGTAAGCAATAAGCTATATTCTCTTCTTGTGTTCGCAGAATACTCGCAGCAATCTATACTGTATTGAATCGCGTGAATTAAATATTTGGTGTTTACATCACTACGTGTATGCTTATCCAATTCAAAAACACTGCCTGCACAAAATTTAAGTACGTTACTTCGTCCATTACATGACTTCGCTGACGAACAAATTTCTTCCATGCGCTTAGTACCAACTTTGCTTGCGCCATCACTGTCCTTGAATCCACCTGGATACTCGAATACTTCTCCACCAAGACCACTCCCACTGCCAGTAGCTTTTAGTAAGGTACCAAAATTCATGTAATCATGATCTATTGCTGCAAACTTTTTCGCAACAATTTGATCTTGCGAATTGAACAATGTGATGCAATTCACAGCATTTGTCTTTACGATATCAATAGCGAATTTCCCAATGTTTACGGCTGAGTCATTTGAATCTGCTAGGATCATTGTTTCACAAGACTCGCTATATTCAAAAAAGTAAAAAATTCCCTCTTCTTCCATTAAACGAGAAACAAATATAAAATCTGATTCATTGTATTGAACACAATATTCACGCATTACATTTCCAGCAGAATTTGTTTTATTCGTAAATTTGACGTTGTTTTCCTTTAAAACTTTTTCAATAATATCTTTCGTTTTCTCTTTAACAAAAATACGACAGGCTTTATTTAATGTCGTCCACCAGAATGATGGGCGCAATACTACTGAATAATACGCTAGATATTTTTCGTTTGCAGTATCAACAACATATGATTGTAGTGTTTTGGCTTGGGCCACAGTTCCAGCAAAAAATCGTTTTTCCTCTTTTTTTTGCGTTGTTATACAAATCGATAAGTTTTTACCAATATTTTTTTGCATATCTAGTGTTTCATTTGTTGAATGAAAACGAATGTGATACTGAAATAACCCTGATATTTTTTCATCACCGACCATGCAATCGAATAATAAATCATCAGTACCAAACTCACTTTTTATTGATACAATAGATCCTTTTTGTGATTGTGGTAAGGGCAATGGTCTAAATGGTATATCTTCTAGAGGATCTTCTGAATCAAAGAGATTGCGCCTGAAATTTACAGACATTTATTTGATAAATAAAAAAAATTACACCGACAGTGTGTGCAAAAATGAAATTTATGTCTATAGCAATTAAATGCCTTAAATGTCTATTGACTATCAGCCAAAAAAATTTGAAATTGTTCGAAAATATTGTTTAACGACTTATATAAATCTGCTGCCACACTATGCCATAGCATGTATGAAGCAAAGAGGAAAATAAATGTCATAGAAGCAACTACAGTTGTCCAAAATTTTACATCAGGCAACTTAGTTGATGCGTCTGATGTGATTGTATATTCGTAGCACTCAGGCATCAATTTACTTAATCCATACGCACTAAGTGATGGATTTTTACCGTTTATAAATGCATATAATCTACGCTCGTAACTTTTGATTATTTGCTGGTTTTCTGAATTGTAAAATTTACCCTTAAAACCTAGAGACAATATATGAAAGTAAACTATTGCTAAGCTTTTTTTGGATGGGTCATATCTTGTTAGTAAATCGTCAATTTTTTGAAAAATCTGTGTACCTGAAGATTGCGATTGAAATATTTGACTTTCTAACAAATATGCTTGCCACAATCTTTTTCCGCTCCAAGTAAGTGTCAAAAAAACCTCATCTGCTAGTGCTATCATCGCGTATTGTGCATCTTTAAATTGAAGTGAATCGGTCTGATCTAGCAAATGTACTATTTTACTTGTTTGATCCGATAGTATTTTTTTCAACTTTACTTGAATCTCATCGGCAGTTTTTGCAGCGTGTACTGGAACGCCATTGATCTCATGTGCAGATAGCGGATGCTGATTCGCATTTGCTGCTGCTGTGTCTGAGCTTGCTTTTTTATCACCATTATTATCGTTATCTTGACCTGATTCTACATTTTGTTCAAATGAAACATCATGCGAAGACAGTTCTGCATCAAGACGCGTTGTTCTTAACGCTAACTCCTTGCATTTTAACAGCTCATAGTAAAAATCTCTAAAAAAATTCTCAAGAAGTTTACTAGAACTTAATGTCGAGTCTTCCATAATGTTCAAATCTTATGCTGCATCAAACAAAGCACTTTGCGCATCCTTTGGAACATATAACACAATATCCGCAGGTCTGTAATATTCGCTATCAGAAGGATTGAATATATGTAGGTATCGATTAGGAGAGATGAACTGTGTGTCTAATGTAATAGAAAACAATATGATGTCTCTAGGTGGAGATAACTCATATAACACATCTCCAGATATTAGATTCCGTGAAGCACCAGTGACGCGTATTGTTTGCACTTTTTGCAAAGCATCGTCTGAAACAATTATTGCTTCGTTCATCCATATCTCAATTTGTTTTGTTTGAATACCAGGTTTTGCGTGTAAGCCAACAAAAATTTCCTTCATTGATTGAAAATATGCCGTATTAAGCTTAAATGAAAATACTCTATCATTTTTCTTGAATGGAAATATGGCATATTCCAAAGATAAATGGTCTATACATTGCATGATGTAATCAACAATCGGTATAACGCAATTATCAATATCATTATGATTGTACTTGCTAAAACGAGGAGGGACAGACGATAAATTCAACTGTGCGATAAAACCAGCGATTTTCATGAGTTCGCTATACAATACAAATGGAGCAATATCTCCTGTACCAATTATAGATTCCAGTGATGGCATGATTGCGACTAGTGGCTTTAACATTTCAGCTGTCTCACGCAATAAACTTGTACCTACCTGATTTTGCCATTTTTCACTAAGTGCTTGTGCTTTTTCGCGTATTTTACGCGTCATATCCACGCATTTTGCCAGCAAATGAGAGTCGTTGTTGATATAAAAACATGGAGGCGTGTATTGAGATAAGACAAAAGAACCATCGACAAATTGTATTTTAGCGATAGGAAAACCTACGTGTTTTTGTGGTAATTTTTCGCCTGCGTATAAAGAGAAACATGGAATTAGTCTTGGAATACTGATTGGATTGTCGTCGGTATTTTCATCAATAACTGTTGGACCATCAATCATTTGAAATCGTGCTGTAACTGATCTTATTGGTGAAATGCCGTCAATTCTAGCTGGTAAAATAAGTTGCACAGTTGCTGCGGCGGCGTCGGCGGGAAGCTGAATTGAATGCAAGTCAAGTTCAAGACGACTGTGTGCATCTTCATTCGATGTAAAATGAAAAATAAGCCCGTCTGGCATCACTACCTTTGCGTTCAGTATTCTCAACAATCCATCTGGAAGACATAATTTGTCAATTCGTAATTCTTGCACGCCCCAGTGGTAATTAGAGACTAAATTCATGTTGTAGACAATCATTTGAAATAAACGAAGGTCTAATTGCTGAAAATGATGCGGAAGCAATGCCATGCCATCGTGCCATTGAATTTGATGAACAATTGTGGAATTTTCCCCACTAGCCATATGGCCTCAATATTCTACAATACTTAATATAAATCATTGTATCCAACAAGAGCATGTGGTGCCAAGTAGGCGCTTGAACGTTACAATTATACTTAATACTTTGAGGAGCAACACACTTTATCACAACGGCATATGGTGCACATGACAAATCGCTGCGGCTAACGCGTCGTTGCTGTCGCTTTTGGTTGTGCTTTCGTCCAACTCATTCATAGACAAAATCTTACGAACCATATTCCTTACTTGGATTTTGTCCGCATGACCATTTCCAGTGACAGTTTTTTTGATGCAGTTTGCACTATATTCAGTTACGTCGATATTTAGCATCGCAGGCACAAGCATCACAACACCTCGTGCCATGCAAAGTTTCATCGTTGAGTTTCCATTATTATTCACGAACACTTCTTCAATCGCGATTTCTGCTGGATTAATTGATTTAACTACCTCTACTAATTCAACGTATAAATACTTTAATCGTTTTTCTATAGATAAAACCGATGGCACTGATACCACTCCATGATCGATATAATTAACGTGCTCTCGTTTTGAATCGTTTAGTTCAACACAGCCCCATCCAGTAAAGCGTAAACCTGGATCAAGACCGAGAACACGTAAGTTACGCATTACGTTATATCATCACCACTACTGTTCTACCTTAATTCGTTTTTTGTTTTGGTTGTACGTTAGACGTCTCGTCTTGCTTTGCGCCATCAGTTCCTAAATTTGAGAGTTTTGGCATATTTGAAGCACGAATCAACGCCTCTTCCCAAGGTTTCCCCTCTATTACAACATCAACTACGGCATTAAACTTTTCAGGTATAAACGGAGGGATCATAGATAAATTTCCATCAAGATTGCGAATAAATATAACTGGAAGTTGTAATGGAATACCAATAGTTACTGCTTGTTGACCGTTGTCAACCAATTGTTTGTGAATTTCTGCAGAATTCGCATCTGTCTCCAAACGCGTGGAATCCAATCCAAAATCACTCGCATTTTTCAAAAATACAGTTTTAGAAAATGCTTTATTTATATCTGGTATTTTAGAAAGTAGTTTTAATGCTGCAGCTGGGTCTTGCATAGCAGCTGCTAGAATAAGTTGCGACTCTTTTAATGAGCTAGGCGCGGATTCATTTTCAGGAGGGCCATAAATACTAACAACAATTAAATGAAAGCAAACATCTTGCCGACTTTGAATTACAGGTACTGCAACATCTGATATGAACTTTTGAGAAATTGGATCACGCGGATCGACAAAAATAGCTACCTTTATAGGGGCCTCAGGATTGCCAAGGACGAGCTTAGATCCAAAAAGATTTTTTTGTTCCTCAGTCGCTTTTGCTTCAATTTTTCGTGCGTTTTGCTGTTGTTGCTTTTGCATAGCTTTATCTATTGCACTTAAGAACTTTTCCGGTTCTTCTTCCAATATTTTATCTAAAACATCACGTATGAGTTTTTCCGACGTCTTGTTATCCGATACGTTATCCTGTTTGCTGCATCCAGGAAAAAGCAACAACGAGGCGCCACATAATAAAAATTTCCTTAAATTCATTTTGGTTTTTACCATTATTTCTGTTACCTAATCAACTCTAATTCAGTCTAAAACCATTTATCAATAAATAAAAGGATTTTTGAGTAATATTGTGTCAATAGCACACAGGAATTTAATGCGGAACTGTTCATATTCAAACAGATACGATATTAAAACAAGTCTATTTGTTAGTTATTCGTTACAGAACACGCAATGTATACAAAAGTCTTTGTTTGTCTAGTAGCGAGATCCTTAGATCACTAAAAACCTTAAAAGCATACAAACACACGCAACAATGTTCTAGTTCAGATACAGATGAGACTGCCCCCCAATGGAGTATATTCGTAGGGGCAACTCTCGCGGGGCAGTCTCAAAGTACATGAACTTATACATCCTTTTGACACAATGCATCAAAGTGGTGTACTGTTAGTATAGGATATTGTAGATACTTGATATACCTAATGGCTTACTTGCTGAGCCCACAAAATGATTTCGTTTTTAAACAAATCTT
>JAITIY010000039.1 GCA_031279185.1 Holosporales bacterium | reverse complement strand
TCGTCTAATTACGAAGAAAACGAGAAGTTCGGCAACGACGTTGTTGCATGTATAAAAGATGAGTCTTGGTTCACGGCTGCATACGCCAGGGCTGATTCCTCAGATAGATGACGCAGTAGCTGCATCGGCCAACGCCGCATGTGATGCAGACTGACGTAGATGATGGCGCGGACAACACCGTAGCTGGCGCTACTGACGAAGCCGGTGACGCCGACTGACGAAGTAGCGAGCGCGGCCGACTCCGTAGGTGGAGCCGCCGAGGGCTCTTCCAATGGATCTGACACAATGGATAGTGACACTTTGCACCGTTGCTACCACGGGCGACTTGGAGCAAGTGCGACCGAATAATGCGTCCAGTCGAAATGATTTGAATCCAAGACGCCTCGTAGCGTGATTGTCGTGCCAAGTTCGATGTTTTACTCGTTGAATCAGCTGATATTTCCAGACAAACTGTTCGACGTTGATTTTTTTATCAACACATCTTGGATTGTATCCAAAAACAGCGCAGGCGCAGTCGTTTCCACGACCACCGACTGCATAAACTGCGACTTTCCTAAAACTTGGTTGGAGTCTTTCCCGTATTTTTGAAACAAGACAGACAACGTTGATCCGACACAACGCGAATTAAACAAAGATTGTTTAGCGCGTAATTGTTCTTGCAGTATATGCAACCGTTCTATCTTTGTTTTGTCATCAACTTGATTAGACATATCACTTGCCACTGTTCGCGGTCGAGGACTGTACTTGAATGAGAACGCCTGTGCGTAGTTGACGTAGTTAACAAGATTCAATGTTTCGATAAAATCAGAATCAGTTTCACCTGGAAAACCAACTATAAAATCTGAACACATAGCAATGTTCGTATTGTATTTTCTAATAATGTCTATTGTTCTTTTATAATCATCTACTGAATATTTTCTATTCATAGCTTTTAAAATACGATCACTTCCAGATTGTACTGGTAAATGCCAAAACGGCATTAGCTGCGGAATTTCAGCGTGTGCTTTAATTATATCGATGGAAACATCAAGAGGATGCGACGATGTATAAAAAACACGACGAACTCCATCAATTGCGCAAACAGATCTAATTAGATCAGCGAATGTCCAGATACGATAACCATCGTCGTATTTGTATGAATTAACGTTTTGACCTAAAAGCGTAATTTCCTTAACTCCATGCTGGATCATTAGACGTACTTCTTGCAAAATAGATGCGACGTCACGCGAGACCTCTCGACCCCTAGTGTTCGGAACAACACAGTATGTGCAAAATTTGTTGCACCCTTCTTGTATTGCCAAAAAAGCGGAACTTTTTGTCACATCAAATGCGGGTAAAAATTGAAATTTATTTTCATCAGCTAACAAAATGTCAACTATCTTTGTTTTTCCCTGGCTCGAACAATTGGTTTTAGCATCTTTCATTACAAACATGGGCGATAACTTTCTATTTGATGATGCAATTTGTTCTATCATCGTTGATAGCTTATAAAATGATTGCGTACCAAACACTATATCAACAAAAGGCGCAGCTTTAATTAAGTCTTCGCCCTCTGCTTGCGCAACGCACCCACCAACCGCAATAATAACTTGCTCACCAATTGCTTCACTCTTTGTTTTATGTGCCTTAATTCTACCAAGCTCTGTTAAAACTTTGTGTCTTGCTTTTTCTCTTATATGACAAGTATTTAAAATCACTACATTTGCCTCGTCAATACAATTGACTTCCTGCATTCCTTTTTGACTAAGTGCAGACGAAATCCGAGAGGAATCGTGTTCGTTCATTTGGCAACCGTAAGTTTTTAAAAAAAATCGAAAACCAGAACTCACTAAAATATCCACATGTATCAACGAAACGTTTTGAAAACAATTAACATATAAAACTATGCAACAATAGCGGACCCAGAACCACTATCAACTATTTTCATCTTGCGGCGACCAGTCCGGCCTAATCCAGTATTTTTAGCAATACCACTACGGCGACGCGCATAGTTTGGAGACACCACAGGATACTCAGGTCCAAGGTTCCAGCGCTCCTTATACTCTTCAATCGTCATTTTATACACAGTACTTAAATGCCTCTTCAGCATTTGTAGTTTTTTACCATCTTCAAGGCATACTATGTAATTTTCATGCACTGATTCTTCGATTGGAACAGCTGGCATTACAGGAAGTCTACCTTTTATAAGGCCAGATGATTTATTTATTTCGCTCAATACTTGAAAAAAAGAATGCATAACAGAATTTACGTCAGATATCTGTACGTTATTGGAACTTAAATAAGCAGCAGTTAATTTTGCAGCCAGTTCAATTAATTCTTTTTTTGTAAGAAAAACATCTCCACAGTCAGTCATCGTTTACCAATAATTAAGTATTTATAGTAAATATATATATCGTTACAATGCATAATTCAACAAATATTTAACTTGTTCCCAAATTTAGTAAAACACAAAAGTGCAGATGAAGAAAAACCACTGGCAAATCAACGTGTTGCTAGGGATATCTATAAGCCGGGTTCTGTCTGAAAACGCATTCGTTTCTCTGTAGTTATTCATCTAGGCTTGCTGTTGCCAGCAAGCTCGAGCGGCTTACCCGGATCCTCGACGACAAACACGCCGTTCCTTTCGGACGCGGATCTCTATTCGGCCTTGCTCCGAGTGGGGTTTACAATGCCAATCGTGTTACCACAATTGCGGTGCGCTCTTACCGCCCCATTTCACCCTTACTAGGATCTAAATAATACAAAATCCTAGCGGTATACTTTCTGTTGCACTTTCCCTAAGGCCTTAACCTCGCCGGACGTTATCCGGCACCCTGTTTGCATGGAGCCCGGACTTTCCTCTATGATACAATCACAGCAACTACACAATATCCCTTAGCGTCTTTTTCTAACACTAATCAATGCAGTGTGTCAAGAATGCCGGTCAAAACAATCAACGCCACTATTTTTCAGCAAAAAAATCCTTAAATTTAGAAAAAAAACCACTAGACATTGGCGTATTCCCGTTATTTCCGTCCTCCAATTCTTGCAATATTTCTTTTTGACGTTTCGTTAATTTCACTGGGGTTTCAACGCAAACTTCTACCAACAAATCTCCACACGTATTTCCTTTCAAACTAGGCATTCCATAACCTTTTAGACGGAACTGTTGTCCTGTTTGTGTGCCTGATGGAATTTTTACTTGTATTGGTGCTTTGTTAATTGAAAACACTTCAATTTCTTTACCCAATGCTGCCGTTGTTATTGAAATTGGCACTTTGCACCAAAGATCTTTACCATTACGTTTAAATATATTATGCGGTTTTACAGAAACGAATACATAAAGATCCCCGCTATGCCCACCACGAACACCGCACTCACCTTCACCAGAAAGGCGAATTTTTACCCCGTCGTCCACACCTTTCGGAATTGTCACCTCCAAGTTTTTATCATTTAGAACACGCCCTAATCCACTACAAAATGTACACGGATTTTTTATCACTCTTCCTAAGCCACCACAACTTAAACAAGTTTGTTCTACTGTGAAAAAACCTTGTTGTTTGTATAAAACACCACTTCCGCGACAAACTGGACAAACATCACTCTCCTTACCAGAAGCATTTCCAAAGCCGCCACATTTATTACATAAACAAAATGTCCTAAATGAAATTTTCGACGTTGTTCCTGCAAAAGCTTCTTCAAGAGAGATAGACAAATCATATCTTATGTCCGCGCCTGGCTGCGCCATTGATTGCTGTGAGTGCTGTCGTCTAGAACCCATCCCGAAAACTTCGTTTATTATATCGTCAAAATTTACGTTCCCAAAGCCATTGAAATTAAACCCAGCTTGATCGGAAAATCCGCCATGTCCGCTCTGTTGTCCTGGATCATACGAACCGTATTGATCAAACCTAGCTTTTTTTTGCGGATCACTTAGGACTTCGTACGCTTCATTTATCTCTTTGAACTTATCCTCTGCATTTTTATCACCTTTATTTCTGTCAGGATGATACTTCATAGCTAATTTGTGATAAGCCTTCTTGATTTCTGATGCCGTCGCTGTTTTTTGGAGACCTAAAATATTGTAGTAATCTTTTGACATGAACTATAGCGGTTGACTAAAAAAACATACACACAACGCTAGTCTAAAACTATTTTTGATACGAACCAAGCATGATGTTTTTTAACTTATACATATTTGACTTACTCCATGTCGTCCATTACAGTGGATGCATTGCTTTAGTTATATGTGGCGTCACAAACATTCATGAACATAAGTAAATTAGTGTGTGCTTGTTTCTTCATGTTAACTGCATGTACCTCAAACAAACGCTATTCAGTTGATCTGGATAGCTGTCGCGAGAAAATCGCCTTTTGGAACACTCACAGGAAAGGCACAAATATTTTTAACACCAACATTTCGCGCGATGACATCAAGGCAGCCAAGGCTTATGGCATACAATTTGTGCGC
>JAITIY010000018.1 GCA_031279185.1 Holosporales bacterium | reverse complement strand
CCGCACCAATCTTGCACAAAATATACGATTTCGCACAAAAAATATCGTCTTGACAATGTGATTTGCTTTGGACCTAACAAATTCATTATCAGTCCTGGTTTATTAAAACGTGCGTTCGTTCAGATACTTTCTTGTTGGCGATGGCAGAACTAGCTCGGCTTCTGATGTTATTTATGTCAAGTTGCACCGTACTTTTCGCCGGACCTTAAGTCGTTTCTTTGCCCCGTCGTTGACGAACTGCATCTTCAGTCGCTTTTCCAAGCCTAGACCGCCGACTGACCCTGATGTTAGAATTGGCGCGAAAAGCAAGCGAAAGTTTTGGATTGGGTATAAAAAGAGTGTTGGAGTTGATATGAGATCAGGGCTTATAAATAAAGTCGCGGTTACGAAAGCCAACAAAACAGACGCTCATGCGCTAAAGCACGTTTGTCCGAAGCAGGGGGCTGTTATAGCTGACAAAGGGTACGCATCGTGCGAAAAGATTGCGAAAACTAAAGGGATACACTTGTGTGCGATCAAGCCAAATAATTGGAAAGGAAAAAATAAGGATAAGGATCGTTGGCTTTCTGGGCTAAGGGCGCCTTATGAAAGCGTGTTTTCGAAGGAGAATAAGAGGTGTCGTTATCGTGGCTTAATGAAAAATCAGTGGACGGGGTTTATGCAACAGGGCCGTTTTTTGTTGAGACGTTTTTGTACACAGATAGTGTGAATTGCTAAGTGTACAAATTTAACAAATTCCAAAAATTGAGTTTAATCACGCATCTTCAAGGCAGCAATAAATGCATGTTGCGGAATATCGACGTTTCCTATTTGTTTCATTCTCTTTTTTCCGGCCTTTTGCTTTTCAAGCAGCTTACGTTTCCGCGTAATATCACCGCCATAGCACTTTGCCAAAACATCTTTTCTTATAGCGGAAATCGTTTCTCTAGCGAAGATTTTGCCGCCAATAGCAGCTTGAATCGCAATTTTAAACAATTGTTTTGGAATCAAGTTTTTCAATTTTTCGCACAATAACCTCCCCCTCGCATCAGCTTGTGCCCTATTTACAATCAAAGCTAAAGCATCAACAGACTCTCCATTTACAAGAATAGACACTTTCACAAGGTCTCCTACTCTATATCCATCCATTGTATAGTCCAGAGACGCATATCCACTGCTAATGGATTTCAATCTATCGTAGAAATCATAAACTACTTCATTTAATGGTAATCTATACACTATCATTACTCTGTTTCCTATATAGTTTATGTCAACTTGCTCTCCACGTCTTTCAGTGCACAACTTCAACACTGGCCCCAAATATTGATCTGGGACAAAAATTGTTGCCTTAATCCAAGGTTCTTCTATTGAGTTAATTTTACATACATCCGGCATATCTGATGGATTATGCAAGTTTATTACTTGATTATTTGTCATATGTATCTTATACACAACACTTGGCGCGGTTGTTATTAAATCAACATCAAACTCACGTTCTAAACGTTCTTGTAATATTTCTAGATGCAACAAACCTAAAAATCCACAACGGAATCCATACCCTAATGCTCCTGAATGCTCTGGTTCAAACTGCACACTTGCATCATTTAAATGTAGCTTTTCCAAACTATCTCTCAACTTGTCAAAATCATCGGCATTAGTAGGAAACAAACTACAAAAAACAACTGGAATTGATGGCTTGAACCCTTTTAGTGGCTGAATAGCTGGGGATTTTTCGTTTGTAATAGTGTCCCCAACTCGACAATCTGCTATTTGCTTAATGCCAGCTGTAACGTATCCAACTTCACCAGGATTAAGCGCATGTGCTTCTACTCGTTTTGGTGTGAAATATCCAACTTGTCCAACTTCGTATGTGGCTTGTGTCCCAATCATACGAATTTTTTGTCCAGATCGAATTGATCCCTGAACTATACGAACTATTACAATAACTCCCGCGTAATCATCGTACCAACTGTCTATCAACAATGCTTTTAGCGGTAAATTTGCTAATTCGATGGTATTATCGTTTGGAATGACGTCATTTCCTGTATCTATTTCTTTCGCATATGGTGGAGGAAGCTTATAAACAATTGCTTCTAACGTTTCCTTAATGCCTATACCTGTTTTCGCAGAAATCATTAGTGCATCACTTGCATCGAGTCCTGTAACTTCCTCTATTTGTTGACGAATTCGCTCTGGATCTGCCGCAGGTAAATCTATTTTATTTAGAACAACAACGAATTCATGATTATGTTCGAGTGCATAATATATATTTGCTAACGTTTGCGCCTCTACACCTTGAGCTGCATCTACTACAAGAACAGACCCTTCGCAAGCGGCTAATGACCTACTAACCTCATAGGAAAAATCTACGTGACCAGGAGTGTCTATTAAGTTCAAAATGTATTGTTCTTTATTGTTTGCTGTATACGTAAGACGTACAGTTTGTGCTTTTATTGTGATTCCTCGTTCTCGTTCAATATCCATTGAATCAAGAACTTGTTCTTTTATTTTTTGCTCGTTTAATGCACCACATTCTTCCATTATTCTATCTGCAAGTGTAGATTTCCCATGATCTATATGCGCTATTATCGCGAAGTTTCTTATGTGCTTCATTTTCGTCGCATCATTGTTCTCTTACTGCTATACGCCAGATGCTGGCATATTAACCAATAACTGTATAGCATGTTTGTTTTGTTTTGTATAAGTTCATGTACTTTGAGACAGCCCCGCGAGAGTCGTCCCAGTTAAGATATACTCTATTCTCGCAGCATTGTTCATATAGATCTAAACTATTTCTGTAGCAGTATTCGTCACGTTTCAAACATTCTTGTGTTTTTATGTACGAATAAAGTTTAAAAATCTTTCCGATGCAGATGATGAATTTGCAGACAGCCTCAAAGAGTTTTTTCGTTGAAAAATAACTTTCTGGGCTATTATGGCGCTGGTCGTAAAGTAATTGATGCCGGCACGTTCTCGAGTAGGCTCGGTGTGCGCAAACACAGCTACCAGGCAATGGAGCCCGCGCGGACAAAGCTGACACGTATGTGGTTGCTCAATTTACAGTCATCTAAGGCACATTGATCACGACTGCATCCAACGGCAGAACTCGCCGCCCGATGTCGGCGCCCAGTGCACTACTACATTCTATTCAATACCTCCACCCATAAAGCGTACGTCTTCAGGTTCCTTTACACGAAATTGCGACAAAGCAAGAGATACGGGATCGCGACCGTAAGGACCCATTGGTTTTCGCAAACGATCTGAGTCGCGTAGTACGGCCGACCTAGTGGGCCCATCCAAACACCGACAAATCGTCACCAACTGATACATGTTTTGAAACGACAACACCTGGTGAAACACTAGTCGAAAAACTGATTTGCCATCTTCGGGGCTAAAACAACATGGTGGAGCTTGGGCTCCGTCACCGCGCCGACTATACGCGTATTCACGCATTACCAGCCACGTAAAAATAAGTCGATAGTCGCCATAGGCACCCTGATTGAACGCGATCTGATCAAACTCATTCAGATGAGCTGCTGCCTCGGCCAACAGTTGCGTCAAATCA
>JAITIY010000017.1 GCA_031279185.1 Holosporales bacterium | reverse complement strand
AGGATTTTGGAGATATCCGTATTTTCCAGCGTTATGTCTTTTATACGCGGCTGACCTTTCAACAACGCGTTCAAAAACGAAATCAACAACGGTTTTTTATCGTCTTTACCAAATATGGTCTTAAAAATGTAATCAAGCTTCGGATCTAACAAATTAATCATTGCGTATGCTCAAACTGTACCAACACTAAGATAATTATACTGTACTTGCGATGCTGACTGCATGATTTTTACACTAAAGGCGGCTCCCCACACTCGTCAAAATCCGTCTGTTAGGACCACCGTATCTGTTAGGACCACCGTAAAAGCTGGGGGGCAGTCTCATCTGTATCTGAACTAGAACAACTTATACAAACACAACCCACAATCTTCACATTTCACAAGTTTTTTAATACAATCCAACTCATCTGGCGGTTATGTTAGTGTATATTAATGAACATCACGAAAATAGTTAGTTGCGTCGCTTTTTTAGCCCTGATTGGCACAACTTGCGTATTTGTCAAACGCAGTAATTTTTTTTCAGACGAAATGTTTTATGCAGGTTCACTAGAAGCTACAAGAGTCATTGTTTCATCACGTCTACCATCACAAATCATCAATTTTAAAGTAAAAGCCGGAGATCGTCTTAAGACCGGAGACATTATTGCAGAACTAGACAATTCAGAATTAAAAATTGCGTGGAAACGTGTAAATAATAAATACGAGCGCAGCGTTACACTAAACAAAAAAGGAAGTCTTTCCAACGCAGACCTTGAAGCAGTTCAAGCAGAAAAAGATGACATTGAATTGAAGCTCAAATGGTGCGCCATCAAGGCGCCAATTGATGGCGTGATACTAGCAAAATACAAAGAATTCGGCGAATGGGTTACTCAGGGCACCGGTTTAGTTTTGATGGCTGATACTAAGAGACTTAAGGCATTTTTTTATGTTGAATACGATAAACTTGCATTCTTAAAGATTGGCCAACTGGTAAAATGCCGTTTACCTGAAATACCAGGGAAAACATTCACTGGAACAATTTCAGTCATAAGCAGCGAATCTGAATTTACACCTAAAAACGTGCAAACACGAAACGAAAGGATTCGTCTAGTTTATAAGATTCAAGTAAACGTTGAAAACGATGATGTCGAAACATTAAAACCAGGCATGACACTAGAAACTCTGTTTGAGTCAATTGAATGACCAAAACACATAGCGAAACGTTTGGTATCGAAGTGAGGAATTTATCTCGCAATTTTGGTGATGTTGTCGCACTCAATAACTGTTCACTGTCGTTTGCTCCAGGAATCATTCACGGAATCATAGGGCCAGAAGGTGCGGGGAAAACTACTTTACTACGAACACTTTTGGGTTTATTGGATTGCAAAGTTGGTGAGATTGTGTACACCAAAAATGATAAAGAAATAAAACTAAAAGACATAAGAGACGAAATCGCATATATGCCTGAGACACAAAGTTTGTATGGAGATTTATCCGTTGAAGAACATATGATTTTCTTTAAAGAAATGTATGAAATGAGCAACGACGAATATAAGCAGAGGAGTCAAGAGCTTTTATCGTTAACAAGATTGGATAAATTCAAAGATAGACCAGCAGGGAGACTATCCGGCGGAATGTATAAAAAACTAGGATTAATATGTGCCTTATTGCGTTCACCAACCGTAATATTATTAGATGAACCTACTAACGGTGTTGATACAATTAGTCGTCGAGAGTTTTGGACACTGTTGTATAGCTTAGTGCAGAAATACAAAATTACTGTTTTGATGGCCACAGCTTATATGGATGAGGCAGAACGTTGTACATGTGTTCATCTTTTAGAAAATGGAAAAGTCTTAATAGAAGGTGAACCGCGTGCCCTTATATCGCAGTTTGGTGTTAACGGATTTAACGAATTGTTCTTAAAACAAGCAAATCTAACTACAGAAAGCATTCATGCGTAATATTGTCGAAGTACAGAATCTATGTGTTAAATTTGGAGATTTCTTTGCAGTAAAAGATGTATCTTTCGCGGTGACTTATGGAGAAATTTTTGGTTTTTTAGGTGCAAACGGAGCCGGGAAAACGACAACAATCCGTGTAATTTGCGGGCTCACACACGCTACAAGCGGTGAAGTTATTATTGCTGGTGAACATTTTATCAAAGGAAAAGAAGACATTATCAAAGCAAACGTTGGATACATGTCACAACGGTTCACGTTATATAATGATCTAACAATCAAGGAAAATTTGGATTTTGCTGCAACAACACATAACGTATCGAGAAAGGACTTACAACGCAACAAATCAGATTTATTTGATTTAATTCAGTTCAACAAAAAAGAATCTAGCTTGGTTTCAGAACTGCCTAGCGGTATCAAGCAACAAGTCGCACTAGTCGCGGCTTTAATTCACCAACCAAAACTTGTAGTTTTAGATGAACCAACCGCTGGTGTTTCTCCAGTATCGCGTGCGTATTTTTGGGAATTGATTAGAAAATTGACAAAAATGAACAAAACTGTTTTTGTGACAACTCATTATATGGATGAAGCAGAAAATTGCGACAGAATCGCTTTAATGCGCTCCGGTGAACTAATCGCAATCGGTACAGTACCAGAACTAAAAAATAATACATTTTCAACGCAGATGTACAACATAACACCAAAAAAACCACTCATCAACGACGACGCAGAATCTATTTCTAGATTATGTTTGCTGTTCGAGCCATATGGAATACATTACCACGTTGTCTTAAAGCATGATGCAGATATTACGTCGCTAGAGGATAAGTGTTATGTTGAAAAAGTCAACCCATCGCTTGAAGATGTGTTTATTAAATTAGTAGAAGGTGACCGTTAAACTACAATTTAAACAAATGTTGCTTATTTATTAGAGAAAAATACAATGATTAAAATGCGTCGCGTTTTGTCTATTTTTAGAAAAGAGATTTACCATATTGTACGTGATCCTTTTACATTGATTATGGCGCTAGTAATGCCTGTTATAATGGTCCTAATGTTTGGTAGCGCTGTTGAGTTTAATGTACAAAATGTAGCAACAACGTACATTGACGAAAGTAAAACACCGTCATCATTAACCTTTCTAAATTTGCTTGGCAGTTCCAAATATTTTCAATTAACATCCACAGATAATATTTTCAGTGGATATAAAAGAATGGAAAGAGAACAAGCTAAAGCTTTAATTATAATTCCGCCAACATTTGAATATGATGTTTTAGGAAATAATACAGGCCATATTCAAATTCTTTTAGATGGAACTGATAATACTGCTATTGGCGCAATCGGTGGATATATAGGCTTTGTGCAAGCAAAAGCGTGCTCAGAAATTTGTAAAATTACAGAGCACTCTACTGTTAAGTTAGTTCCAAAATTTCTGTTTAATCCTGAACTAAATTCACAATGGTTTATTGTTCCAGGATTAGCAGCAGTAGTTATGGCAATTTTATCCATTCTCTTAACAGCGTTAACAATATCAAGAGAATGGGAACGTGGTTCCATGGAACTGCTCCTGTCTACACCAGTTCGTCCACTAGAAATAGTTGTTGGAAAAATCATGCCGTATGCGATACTCGGTCTTGTATCTGTTATTGTCGTTTACATTGTCGCACGTACATTCTATTCTGTTCCTTTCGTCGGATCTCATTTAGTGTTTTTTTGTGGTACTATCCTATTTTTGTTTGCCTATCTTGGATTAGGTCTTTTAGTATCAACGGTTGTACGAAACCAACAAGCAGCAGTTCAAATTGCAATGGCAGTTGGATTGATGCCATCAATGCTTTTCTCTGGATTTATATTCGCATTAGAACATATGCCGTTTGTGTTTAAGTGTATCGCCACAATATTTCCTGCAAGATGGTACGTAACTATTGCTAGAGATCAATTTTTAAAAGGATCTTCACTACAAGATTTATGGTTACCATTTACCGCTCTTTCTATTTCTGCCTATTTTATCGTGCAATTGTGTGTCGCAAAATTTAAGAGAACATTAGAACAATGATATTAATAGGTTTTATAAAAAAAGAGCTAATTCAAACGCTAAGAGACCCTAAACTTGGAGTGATGGTATTAGTAGCACCTGTTTTGCAAATTTTATTATTCGGATTTGCATTAACAAATGATGTAGTTAACATAAGACTCGGCGCATATATTGCACCAAACGATGTCATAGCGTTAGATATATACAATGCAGCAATTGCATCAAAACGATTCTTGCCTGTAGATGTATCAAACACTGCACCAGAAAAAGCAATTCAACAGGGTATCGCTGATGCTGTGCTTGTTGCTCCGCCAGGAGGATTGACGCGTGCTGCAGGCAATTGTAACGGAAAAATGCAAGTTTTAGTCGACGCTTCCAACGTTTTACGCGCTGTTTCAATTGATGGATTTATACAAAATATTACGCAACGAACGTGTCATCATTTGACGGCAAGTCCATTAAAAATCGTTGTTAGAACGTTATATAATCCGACGTTAGAAACAACGACATTTACAGTGCCTGGCGTTATGGCGATGCTATTGATGACACTTGTTATGATTCTAACTAGTACATCAATCGCGAAAGAAAAGGAAAGCGGTACGTTTGAAACAATTATTGCTGCTCCAATAAAACGCCGACATATTATCCTTGGCAAAACAATTCCATTTGCGATTGTTGGTTTGTTTAATGTCTTTGTCATATTAATTTCTGGTAGGTTATTGTTTCATCTACCATTCAAAGGAAATTTTTTAGTATTTCTTCTAGAAAATATGCTTTTTGTGACATGTGCCGTCTTGGTTGGAATTTTAATGTCAACATTTGTAACGAACCAACAACAATCCATGCTATGTAGTTTTATAGTAATCTTCGTACTTATTATGTTATCCGGATCTTTTTTCCCTGTTGAAAATATGCCAGGTTGGTTACGTATATTGGCATATATAAATCCCATGGCACACCATACTTTCTTGATTAGAAACATTTTACTTAAAGGCGGTGAACCTTTGTACGTAACTGCTCATATGTTTGCCATCTTTGCCACCAACGTCCTCATTGCTTGTTTAGCGTTTAAGCGATTTAAAATAACGTTAGACTAACGATATTGATTTGATCACGTCGATCACTGTGCGTACTCAGTTTATTTCTGAGAAGGATTCATGTCCTCAGTCTTGTGTCAGCATGAGTGTCATAATACGTGGGCAACTGCAGCACAGCCAGCCACTACCGGCGGTCCAGAGGCTCAACTGGTTGAGACGTTTGATGAAAAGAGTCAGCATCCGGCTCAACAGTTTTACCAACATATCCATCCTGTGAACTAGATCCATCCGGAGACATAGGCACGTCCAGCGGATTTGGTTCCTCAGAAGAACCAACGACTGGAGGCGGCGAGGCTCTGTGTTCCGTTTCAGCTGGTCGCACCGTCCCGTCCAGAGTGTTTGCACCTGATGCATTGGCATCACTGACGTTGTCGCTATTACCAGGAATATTCGCATCTGAGGGCGACGACGTCTCGCCTGAATTTTGAGCACCAGACACTATTCCATCTTGCGGAGATCGACTGCTTGAATTATCACTTTCTGTTGTTTGAACCTTATCAGGTAGAATTACATCATTTTGATTGTTTATTAGAACGCCAATCAAGATACAGTTCCCTATAAATAACGTTGCTAAAACGGATGTAGTTCTTGTCAAAAGATTCGCCACCCCACGCGCTGTAAACAAAGAATTAGTACCACCACCTCCAACTCCAAGTGGACCAGCGCCATCGCTTTTTTGCAAAAGTATCAAACCAATCATTGCACTTGTAATGAACGCATGAATAACTAAAAGAACTGTTATCATAAAAACCCTTTATTTAACGTTTGGTGCCAACAACATCGTGTATTGCTTACCCTCTAACTTTGGCGGAATTTCCAATTTAGCACAATTCCCAATTCTGCTGATCACGCCACTTAAAACATCAAGACCAATTGTCTGGTGACTAAATTCTCGTCCACGAAACCGCATACTAAACTTAACCTTATTTCCGTTTTTTATAAACTTTTCAGCAGCACTAACTTTTATTTCCAAATCATGAGAATCAATTCCAGGCCTCAATTGAATTTCCTTCACTTCTACTGTGTTCTGCTTTTTCCTAGCTTCATTTTTTTTCTTTTGCTGTTCATAACGATATTTCCCATAATCCATGATTTTGCAAACTGGAGGTTCAGCTTTTGGTGAGACCTCAACTAAATCTAGTCGTGCTGATTCTGCTGCATCTAGCGCATCTTGCCTACTAACAACCCCAACTACAGACCCATCATTTAAGATCAAACGAACTTCCTTTGCTGTAATGTATTGATTTATCCTTAAAGAATCTTCGCTTTGCTGAGGTCTTGACATTAAATCTCTTGGCCGAATAACTATAATCGCTCTCCTTCTGACTTAGTAACTTACACACTAAAACTACACATCATTTTATCAGAATACATAATTTTTATATCGCAAAAAAGTAAATTTGTATAAGTTCATGTACTTTGAGACTGCCACGCGAGAGTTGCCCCTGCGAATATACTCCATTGGGGTTGCCCCATTCAACGAAGAATGAGGGCGGTAATTGTTATATTTTTCCGTATTTCGCCGAAGTTCCTTTCTCATTTGCGTTATGTTATTCGCCAGCAAATC
>JAITIY010000015.1 GCA_031279185.1 Holosporales bacterium | reverse complement strand
TCTTTTGACAGTATTTTGAAACGGTGGCTTACATTTAATGAAATGTGGCATACTGTCCGCACGATTCAGCATCATGCTAGATTTTCTACAGATATAAATAAATTTGCCGTTGTAGTATTAGAACTGATAGATAATGTATCGGCTTGGTTAAATGCCAATTACAATGACGATCAGTGCATCTTTTGTGCTAAATGTGATGAATTTCCAAAGTTGACTCAACATTTTGAATATGTTCTCCTCGCGAAGACTGGCATTCAGCAAATATTTAATGCAATAGTCGAACATTCTGATAATCGCTGCGCAAGCGTTTTAAACTTAACAATTAGTAATATCAGCGATTATTTATTATGCATATCAACTGCTCTGGAACAGATCACTAATCAAGAAAAATTCATCGAATTTACCGAAAATTATCAAATTTTTTGGCCTAATCTAATTGCCAACTCGATACGTTTAATAAAAACGTTAGATTATTTGCAACACATCTCTTTCACGAATAGTTGTCCGACAAAAATAATTAATCCAGTGTTATTTGCTTTAAACGACTCACTTCTTCAAATTAAAACAACGTTTGATGTTTTTGTGCCTTTTACTATAGAACCAAATGCTGAAAACCGCACAATAGAAAACAATGTACAATGCGTTGTAGAAAATTTAACAGCGATATCAGTCGCGTGGAATATATTTTGTATAGAACTTGACAAAAATACTCCAGATAAACTTAGGCCAGGAATGACAAAGTTTGTTGCTGCATTTAATGAAAACTTAAAAACTCTGTATCACCACATTCCTGTTTTAAAAGTATTAATGGATATACCTTTTTGCGGCCCAACTGTACAAACCGATGTAACTCCATGCCTAATGAAAACGATAGAGCGTATGATATACAGGACAGAGCGTATGTTACGGTCTCTATGGACACACAATTGTTGTGATGTACATGCGAGATGCATTTATACGCTAACGAAACAGTTACCGCAGATAAAAACAGTGTTAGATACATTACCAGATATTTATGGTTTTATTGAACAGTTCAGTAATTTTTTATTATTTATCGCACAAACAATAGAAAAGCTGCATTTTACAATGAATATAGAAATATTAAAACAAGAAGATAAACATTGTCTGTTTGCATATATAAACGATGAGTTCCGTACACTAGAAAACAGTGTAGTAGAAATAATGACCATGCACACTACATCAAAATATCCGAGTTGGGACGTATTTACATCTAGCTGTCGTAATGACTGTGATTTTTTACCTGATTTATATGAAGATTTGGTTTCGATGGTGCGGTTATGTTTGCTTACGCTTGTAAACAGACTTAAAGGTCAGAGTGTACTAACAGTGTTAAGTGTTTGTAATGGAATACAGGGTATAGAATCATCACTAAAAGATACGTTTCAAACAATACAAGAATATATGACTAGATCCGGAACGTTATGTCAGTCTTGTCAGTCAAAAGTGATTGTTCAAGCTGTAGAACAAATTATTGTGGAGTTGGATATTGCAGGTCGCCAAATGAAAACGTTAGTAAGTACGCCGAATGAATTGTTAATGCAGCAAACACATGAAGAAGTTGTAGCATTAGTTAATACGTATATTGGTAATACTGACGTTACGATTCAGCAACCTCAAATTTCAGTTATTGCACCACGTAATCAAATTGATGAGATTTGTAGTGAAATAACGTGCACAAACGAAGACCTAACTATGTTAGCGACACGTCTTGCAGTGAAAATTGATTTGCCCCAACTACAATATAGTTAGTTTTATAGTATTAAGAGCTAATTGTTTGAAACACTTACATTGCTATAATAACGAAATGGTATAGCGTTTAGCCGCGTATAATTGATGTGCACTAACTTAGCCACATTTTTTTTACTTGTTGCAAGGTGTTAGACGTAATGCCTTGACGAACTGCCGCCATCAAATCATTCATAAAGCGAACGTTGTGTCGTGCGATTAGTACAATTGCCAATAATTCTTGATTTTTTAGAAGGTGATTGATGTAACCACGGCTATATGTCCTGCACGTTTGGCACAGACAAGATTTTCCAATTGGAGTATCATCCGCAATAAATCTGTGATTCCTGAGGTTTATGTGGCTGGTATCTATGTCAGCATCACCATGTTTTATCAATGCTCCACCGTGTCTAGCAAGACGTGTCGGATGAACACAATCAAACGTATCAATACCTAATTCTACTCCATTGAAAATATCTTCAATACGCCCAATGCCAAGTAAATGGATTGGTTTGTCTTTTCGCAAATATTGCATTGTCGTTGCCACAACACTCTGCATTTGTACTTTTGTTGCGCCAAGTGAACCTCCAATTGCTTGTCCAAAAAAATCCTCATTATTTATAAAATTACAGCTTTCGTGTCGTAAATCTTCATACACGCCTCCCTGCACAACTCCGTATAGTGCTTGTGGCAGTGTTTCATCGTTTTTTTGTAGTTCTAATTTATTGAAATGCATTAGACTTCGCTTTTCCCAACGATGGCTACGTCGCATTGACTCTTCAGTATAGTTTCTATCTACATGGTATGGAGTACATTCATCGAAAGCCACGATTAAATCCGCCCCTATTTTCTCCTGAATTTCTATGGATTTTTCCGGAGATAAGAACAATAAGTTTCCGTTTGTGTATTGCTTAAATGTTGCGCCTGCTTCTGTAATTTTTACATTATGCTTAGTATTTTGAAAGTGTCTGTTCCCTTTTATTTCCTCAGACACAGATCCGTACCCCATACTAAAAATTTGGTAACCACCTGAATCTGTCAACGTTGGTCCTTGCCACCCTGACATACGTGCAAAACCACCAAGAGAATGAATTGTTTCAACAGCAGGCATTAAATGATACGCATTAGCAAGTATAATCTGAGATTGTTCAATACGCATATCCTCCATTGTGACGCCTTTGATGGCTCCTTTTGTCGCGCAAAAGATAAAGGCAGGGGTATGAATGATGCCGTGTGGAGTTGTTATCTTACCGATTCGCATACAGGAATTTGGTGATGTAGAAAATGTGAAAGAGAAAGGCATTGTAACACGTTAATGAAAATAAATGGTATTGCGAAACAAACGATTCATAAGTGTTCAGATCTGTCTATTTGTTTAGGCAAGCTTTTATATAAACAACACTTGATATTGTTGCAAGCAATGCTGAAATCCATAACAAACATACACCTACGTATCGAACATATATAAACCAGTTCGCCAATAAGCATGTGATTGATACCATTTGTAAAGTTGTTTTATATTTTGCAATACTAATCACACACAGCTCATTACCGGAAGTTGCTAAAAATTCTCGTAACCCGGAAATAATAAACTCTCTACACAAAACAACAACTGCTGGAATCAAGTTTATTCCTTCTATTTTTTTTGTTCCTGCTATCATAAATAACGTAGTAGCAATAAGCAATTTATCCGCGATTGGGTCTAAAAAAGCACCAAATCTACTTATTTGTTTAAATTTTTTAGCAATATACCCATCCATATAATCTGTTACGCTAGCTAATATGAATATTGTTAAGGTAATACATTCATTAAAGAAAAATGAGCATACTAGAAACGGTATTACGCAAATACGTGCAAATGTTAAAACATTTGGCACAGTAACCACGTTCCAGTGCTTATGTTTAAATGCTTTTCGTTTCCGGATAATTTTTACAGACATAATGTACGAAACAATTTTAAAAAAATTTATGATTGAGCAATAAAGCAACTCCTTAAGTTTACCAAACTTACAACACATACAGTGTTTAGATCAACCTCATATGTATATTTCTTCCGAGAATTGGTTTTAGCTGTAATTGCATTTCGTCATTTTAATGTTGCAATAGCTTGTTGTTGTAGCTCAGCTATTTCTCGAGTGCCTTTTTTAGCTAGGTCAAAAAGTTCATTAAATGTTGCGCTTGAAACAGGTGATTTTTCCGCGGTCATTTGAATTTCAACAATGTTTAATTCGCTATCCAGGATAAAATTCGCATCAACTTCTGCATTAGAATCCTCGGAATAATCAAGATCCAGACTGGCGACGCCATCCACAACACCGCACGAAATTCCTGCTATCTGATGCATAATTGGATTTTTTGCAATCTTTCGTTGTTTCAATAATTGATGAACGGCTTGATACATCGCGACATATCCGCCAGTTATGCTAGCTGTACGTGTTCCGCCGTCAGCTTGAATAACGTCGCAATCTATTTTTATTTGGCGTTCCCCAAGCATAGTTAGATCTATAGCAGCACGTAGTGTCCTGCCGATAAGGCGTTGAATTTCCTGTGTTCTTCCAGATTGTTTTCCTTTCACGGCTTCTCGTTCTATTCGTTCATTAGATGATGAACACGGCAACATACCGTATTCTGCGGTAATCCATCCAGTACCTGTATTTTTCAGGAAAAATGGGATTTTCTCTTCGATCGTTGCTGTACAAATAACATGTGTGTCTCCAAATTTTACAAAACAGGATCCTTTGGCGTTCTTTACAAAACCTGGTCCTAGAAAAATTGGTCGTAGTTCATCTGCTTTTCTATTTAATAATCTCTTCATTTGTCATGTTCTCGTATCAGATTCATCCTTACTTAACAACGGTCATCTGTGTTAATCCGCGCATCGCTATTTTGTCCCTGTTTAAATTAAATAAAAGCAATAAAGGTGCTGAAAGCGCTATTGATGAGATGGTCCCAAGCCCGATTCCTATAAAAATCGGAATACTGAACGCAGAAATTACGTCGCCCCCCCATATGCATAACGCAAGTACAGCCAATAGAGTGGTCCCAGCGGTTAAAACAGTACGTGACAATGTGTCGTTGATACTTTTATTTATAAGTTCCTCAATTGGCATTTTTTTGTATCGTTTGATATTCTCTCGAATTCTATCGAAAATAACTATCGAATCATTGATTGAATACGATGCTGTCGTTAATATTGCAACAATCGCCGTGGCGTTAAAATCTATCCATAAAATGGAATAAGCGCCAATGATTCCGATGCAATCTTGAGCCAACGCGATCAAGCCACAAACGGCGAATTGCCATTCAAACCTAATTGCTACGTATATTGCTATTGCAAATATTGACAAAATAATTGCTTTAATCGCGTTGTTAATTAATTCTTTCCCAACTGTTGGGCCAATTGTTTCAACTTTACGATATTCGACGTTTTGACCTAAAAACTCTTTTATTTGATCGATAATTTGTTGTGGGTTTTCCTTTACTTGTTGCTCTAGAACCTGTTGATCTGTACTGCTCGGATCGCGTGTCACAGATTTGTATGCGGCATCAGCATCTAGTTTTATAACAATATCACGCCCATCAACGCCTAATTGTTGTAGGGAAAAATCTCCTTTATAGTTATTTGCCATTTGTTTTCTTAGGTCATCTAAATTCGGCGGAGAAGGAAACCTCGCTTCAATAACGTATCCTCCCTTAAAATCTATGCCGTAGTTTAATCCTTTAATCAAAAGAAACAAGACAGACGATACCGTCAGAATGATAGAACATACAAAGATCTTCCCTTTATTGCCGATAAAATTGATATTTACTCCATCTGGTATAATTCTGATCATTTAAGCACCGCACCTCGTTAATCCCTTGTTTTTTCTTGACACTACTACACTGCGATTAAAATGGAATACGTTTCGTTTTTCGCCATTTTACCCATGCTACCAAGAACAATTGTGTAACGGTTAACGCCGTAAACATCGAAATAACAACACCTAAGGCCAACGTAACAGAAAAACCTTTAACAGGGCCAGTGCCAAAGTAATAAAGTATCCAAGCTCCAAGAATAGTGGTTAGGTTTGAGTCTAAAATCGCAGTAAATGCACGTTTGTATCCCTGATCAATTGCGCCCAATACGCTCAGTCCAGACTTAATTTCTTCGCGAATTCTTTCAAAGATTAAAACATTTGCATCAACTGCCATACCTATAGTTAACGCGATCCCGGCGATACCAGGTAACGTCAACGTTGCTCCAATTAGAGACAACCCAGCGACTAGCAACACGACGTTTATCATTAAAGCGAAATCGGCAAAAAGACCAATGTATGAATATACGAATAAGATAAATATTGAAATCAGTAAAAAGGCAAGTATTACAGCATTTTTACCGTAAGAGATAGAATCTGCGCCAAGACTTGGTCCCACCACACATTCTTCGACAATATTTAGAGGTGCAGGCAATGCCCCAGCTCGAAGTAATGTGGCGAGCTCATTGGCTTCTTCAACAGTAAACCGTCCACTAATTTGTGCCGATCCGCCTGGAATTGGTTCATTGAAAGATGGCGAACTAATCACTTTGTTATCAAGAACTATTGCGAACCGTTTTCCAACATTACGTGATGCGTCGTCCATTTGCCGTTTCCCAACATTATTAAACTTAATGCTAACAACTGGACGGCCGTTGTTATCAAATGTAGCGCGAGCATCAACTAAAGTATCTCCATGAATGATTATTTCTTTTTTGATTGGTAAGTAAATTATCGAACCATCGTGTGATTCCTCAGGAATGTAATCTATTCCAACTGGAGGGATCGGCAATGATGCTTTGGTTCCTTTTGATTCATTTACTGGCTGCACTGAATCATCGACCCACTGAAATGATAATTTCGCAGTTTTGCCGAGCAAACGCCGTGTTTCAGCAGGATCGTTTATTCCAGGTAGTTGTAAAACTATTCTATCATCGCCTTGTTGTTGAATATTAGGTTCTTTCGCGCCAATAGTGTCAATTCTTCTACGAACGACTTCCATCGATTGCGTTATGATTTCAGCTTTTCTCTTAGCAATAGCTTGTGATGAAATTGTGGCGACAATTGTACCCATTTCCTTTTTTTCAAACGTTAAGGAGTTATCAACTTTTTCTATCAAGCGAACTACAGCATCATACTGTGTAAGATCTGAAAGCGTAAGCTCAAGAAAACTTTGTTTATCATCGGACCTTAATCGCAATCCAGTATATTTTATTTGTTGTTTGCGTAAACTTCTGCGTGTTTCACTCAAAATATTTGCTAAATGTTCCTTTATCACGGCATTAACGTTGACTTGAAGCTGTATCAATGATCCGCCCTGCAAGTCTAGTCCCAAATTTACTGTCTTTCGCATAAATGATGGTAGTAATGATCGTGTTTGTTTTGGCACGATGTTTGGTAATACAAAAACTATTCCAACGAAACATATGGATAAAATTACAAAAATTTTAAATTTTGAAAAAACTACCATGACATTTCTCTTACTATTTTATGCTTTTTGGATTTGTGATAATCATCAGTGCTTTTTTTTACTAGAATCTGCAATATCTTTTCGTGCTTTTGCTGATTTTTCAATAGATCCAGCATCACTTTTTGTTGTATATAGTGTCGATACCGAATTTTTTAAAACTGTGATTTGAACGTCATCCGCAATCTCTATAACAAATTCTGAGTCTTTGACTTTGCTAATAGTTCCAATAATACCGGAGTTCATTACGATTTTATCTCCACGTTTCATCGCATTAATCATACGTTGTTGCTCTGCTGCTTTTTTTTGATTTGGACGAATCATAAAAAAGTACATAACCGCAAAAACTAAAAACAACGGCAACATAGATACCAAAGTTCCGTATCCTTGTTGTGTTGGTGCAGCGTAAGCTTGTGAAATGAACATAATACAACGTTAATGTTTTAAATACCCGTGTATAGAGGCTACACAGTATCATGAAAATATTCAAGGATTGTGTATGAACTAGAACAAACTTGGACACTTTTGATACCATATGCACTTTTTACAAATTGTTAACACAGTTCCAATATAATCATGTCATAGGCCTTGATAAGGAAATAGATTGAAAATGAGGAAATTTATTCTTGCTGTACTCGCTGTTGTTATATGCGACGGCAAGTATATTTGTGCAACAGAGACAACGAAACAAAAAAAACCGCAAACAGAGTCATCACACAAACAGTCAGAAAAGACAACAAGTACAGATGCTAACATATCAGTATATGAAAATTTTATAAACATATATGCTCCTTGGACAACCAAAGTACCACAAACAGTTCTTGATCAGTTTGCTGTAGCCTTATGTAGTAAGAGGAAGAATTTTCAAGAAAATTTCCTGAATTACACATACCTTTCATCATGTCTTGGTGACACTACACATGTGTCTGTACCGAGGAAACCAAACACACATAATGGGAAACTATTATCAGATAATTGTTTGTGTAATGCATTCACTCCAGGGGTGTTGCTACAGCTAGCTAATGGACCATTACAAAACGATACAGCATTTTTGGCATTGCATGGTACGTGCTTAGCTATTGTTGCTCCAGACGTATCATGGATGTTTGTAGATGCGATTGACGCAAGAGCTATGCGTGGAGAACGTGTTTCACACTATCAATATGAAAAATTCTATGAGTTCACAGCAAACGTAGCATATACTATGATGATGAGAGCAACACAACTGCGTTATGATATGTCTAATCTAGTACCGCTTGTTCGTGATAGAATACCTGATGTATTATATAATAACCTGCGATGTGCGGTTAAGGAGCTGAATAAGAATAAATCTCATTCAAAATCTCCAGAACCCGTTGATATTGGTAATGTTTTTCGGCATGAATTTTCACTCTTATCAAATGACAACGCATCGGAGAATGCAGCGGGCGTTGTGCAGGTAGTTAATTGTTTAGCAAAAAGAGGAACGGAAGCAAAGCTCAATCAGCAGAAAAAGAACAATAAGAATGAAACGCAAGCTGATTGAAAATCGTTGCCTTAGTGAACAAGAATGTAGCAATATGTAAATTTCTACTTTCGTGCACCATACGTTTTTACAATTTCCCTGTCACTAGCATGGCTTTTTAGTTCTCGTTGGGAAATGGCCAAAACGCAGGATACGCATAAGAACTAAAAACTAGAATCGTTGTTACTTTCCTCGCAGGACTAAAACGTCTTCGTCACTAGGTTAGTTCATTCACATAGATTTTGCTTTTTGCAACACTGAGTCAATATTTCCTACCATGAAAAATGCCTGCTCAGGTACATTATCAAGAGATCCACTGCAAATCTCTTTAAATCCCTTAATCGTTTCTTTCAAGTCAACAAATTCTCCTGGAAGACCGATAAACGTTTTTGCAGTCTCGAATGGTTGCGATAAGAATCGCTGGATACGCCTTGCTCGTGCGATGACTAGCTTATCCTCGTCAGAAAGCTCATCCATTCCAAGGATAGCGATCAAATCCTGTAAATTTTTATACGTCTGCAAAAGTCGTTGAACTTCACAGGCAACACTATAATGTTCTTCGCCAACAACAAGAGGATCGAGTATTCTCGAATTTGATGCTAATGGATCCACCGCAGGAAATATTCCCAATGCAGCAATTTGGCGATCTAATACTGTTGTCGCATCTATATGCGTAAATGATGCCGCTGTTGCTGGATCTGTTATATCATCTGCAGGCACATACACAGCCTGTATGCTTGTGATTGATCCACGTGACGTTGTTGTTATACGCTCTTGCAGTGTCCCCATTTCATATGTAAGTGTTGGTTGATATCCAACAGCAGAAGGCGTACGTCCCAATAAAGCCGAGACTTCAGCACCTGCTTGAGTGAAACGAAAGATATTGTCAACAAAAAACAATACGTCCCTATGCTCAACATCACGAAAATACTCCGCCAACGTTAACCCCGTCAGCGATACACGTGCCCTAGCTCCTGGCGGTTCATTCATTTGTCCATAAACAAGAGCCGCTTTTGAGCCTTTGATGTTTTTTGTATTGACACCAGATGCAATCATTTCATTATACAAATCATTTCCTTCTCTTGTCCGTTCACCTACACCAGCAAAAACAGAATAGCCACCATGTTTCCTAACTACATTGTTAATTAACTCCATCATTAGCACTGTCTTTCCAACACCTGCCCCACCAAAAAGACCAATTTTCCCTCCTCTTGGGTATGGTGTCAGTAAATCAATAACTTTGATCCCAGTTACTAATATATCATTAGAAGGAGATTGCTCAGTAAACGGTGGTGGGGCTCGATGAATAGGCATAATGTCTGCAGCTATAATTTCGCCACGACCATCGACAGGTTTACCAACTACATTTATAATTCTTCCTAAAGTTCCAGGTCCTACGGGAACAGAAATTGGTTTTCCAGTATCAATTACGATATCTCCACGTTTCAATCCATCAGTTTGATCCATTGCTATTGTGCGAACTGTATGTTCTCCCATATGTTGCGACACTTCTAGAACAACTTCTGCCGTAGTACCATCTTCATTTTTGTAGTCACTGCGCTGGACATTAATGGCGTTAAATATTGGAGGTAGCTTACCTTCTGGGAAATACACATCAACAACAGCGCCAACGATTTGAGAAATAACGCCACGAGATAACGATTCTTTTCCAGAACAAGTTGACAGCAAACTTTCATCAAGCAAACTTTCATCAAGCGAATTTTCTATAAAATTTTCCATATTTTTTTATATTCCCCATTGTGTGTTTATCTATCAGCTACACCAGCAATAATTTCAATTAATTCATTTGTAATATTAGCTTGTCTGGTACGATTATATCGCACACTAAGCTTACTAATTAATTCTTTTGCGTTACGTTTGGAATTATCCATCATTGTCATTCGTGATGCGTTTTCACACGTTTCTGACTCAATAAACGCACGATAAATATGTACTAGCACAAGATGTTCTAATCCACGTTGCAACGCTTTTTCAATGGATGGCTCTACTAAACATTGCTTTGACAAATAATCTGTTTGTTGCGCATTTTGTTGCTTTTGCAATTTACTAGTTATATCAAATGGAAATAGTTCGTACGATTCAATACGTTGCGTTAACGTGTTCACAAATTTCCCACTAACAATACTAATTGACCCAATTTCTGAGTTATTAAACAATTCATTTATATCATTGAAAACGTTTGTTGCTAAATCCATGTAATGAGTATCTGTTAAATGTCCCAATCCTGCGAAATGTTTGATTTGTGTTGGTTTACGTTTTATGAAATACTCTGCTGCTTTTAATGTAATTGGTGCAAACAAGCACCTTCTATCATTATAACGTTCTTCAACAGCGAGTGCTTCCTTGATTGATGATAAGTTGTACCCACCACAGAGTCCTTTTTGTGCACCAAAAACGCAAATAAGATGTGGTTTTGACGCATCCTTTTCTTTTAAGTACCATGGTAAACATTGTCTTGCTTTGTTGTATTTTTCTTTATTTATCGTTACAACACGATACAATACGTCTGATAGTGAATCTTCGTAACTCCTGGCATTTTGCAATAACTTTATTGATTGACGAAAACGTGAAGCTGCAATTAGTTGCATTGCAGAAATCAACTTGTGCGTTGACTGTACGCTTCGAATTCGCTTTTTGATATCTTGTAGTCCTGACATTTTGATACTCCAACAAATACCCTTACAATCTTTAGGCTATTTTGTTGTTTAACTTGTACGATTCAACGAAAGATTTGATGAAGTCACTTATTTGTTTTGTGTTTTCGTCAGTAATTGACTCTTGATCAAATAGTTTTAACAATTCAGTGTGTGTAAATCTAAGTGATTTCATATATTCTTCTTCAAATTGAGTTAGTACAGAAACAGGAAGTTCATCCAAATAACCATTAACACCTGCGTAAATAATTGCGACTTGCTCAGCATTTGACATTGGCCTATATTGAGGCTGTTTCAAAATTTCTGTAAGTCGTTCTCCGCGCGATAGGAATTTTAGTGTATTTTCATCTAAATCTGAAGAAAATTGCGAAAAAACAGCCATTTCTCTATATTGTGCTAAATCAAGTTTAATACTGCTAGATACACGTTTCATTGATCTAGTTTGTGCAGCTCCACCTACCCTACTAACGGAGATTCCTATATTAACTGCTGGACGATTTCCTTGAAAAAATAGATCTGTTTCAAGGAAGATTTGTCCATCTGTAATGGAAATTACATTAGTAGGAATATAGGCTGCGACATCTCCAGCTTGTGTTTCAACAATGGGAAGCGCAGTAAGCGAGCCGCCACCAAGCGCATCACTTAACTTTGCGGCACGTTCTAATAGTCTAGAATGAAGGTAAAACACATCTCCAGGATACGCCTCTCTTCCTGGTGGGCGACGTAGCAAAAGAGACATTTGTCTGTACGCGACAGCATGCTTTGATAAGTCATCGTAAATAATCAGTGCATGCATGCATCGATCACGAAAGTATTCTCCCATTGAACATCCAGTATACGGAGCCAAATATTGTAATACTGCAGAATCTGATGCCGTTGCCACTACTATTATTGAATAATCTAGAGCGCCGTGATCTTCTAATGTTTTTACAAACCTAGAAATTGAAGATTGCTTTTGCCCTATGGCTACATATACACAATAAATCTTATTCGCGTCATTATCACTTTGATGATGAATTTTTTGATTGAGAATTGTATCTAACGCTATTGACGTTTTTCCAGTTTGCCTATCTCCAATAATTAGTTCACGCTGTCCTCTCCCGATAGGTATCAAACTGTCTATTACCTTTATCCCAGTTTGCATTGGTTCACAAACTGATTTACGTTCAATTATGCCTGGTGCACTTCGTTCTATATGAACACGCTCAACGTCAAGCAATGGCCCTTTACCGTCAATTGGCTCGCCAAGCGCGTTCACGACACGTCCAAGTAGACTTTTCCCTGCAGGAGTATCAAGTATACGATTCGTACGACGTACGATATCGCCTTCCTCTATTCCAGTACCATTACCAATTAAAACAATTCCGACATTATCTGCTTCTAAGTTTAACGCCATCCCTCTGATAATTTCACCAGTTCTGGATGAAATACACTCAACCCACTCACCTGCACGTACATTTTCAAGACCTTGAGCATGTATTATCCCGTCACAAACTGATAAAACCGCACCGTTTTCATATACATCAGCCGATGGAACGAAATCTTCTATTTGATGTTGCAAGAGTTCAGAGACTTCAGATGTCTTTATTTTCATGACTTCCCTCCGTAAAACAATAGACGTTCTAATGTTTCTTTTGAAAACTTATCAATTTGATGTCTAACACTAACGTCTATCGTTATGGTAGCAGATTGTATTAATAGTCCGCCTAAAATATTAGGGTTAATTTTATAGGTAATTCTAAGATTTTTTTTAAAACTGTTACTCAGTTTTTCCATGATTTTCTCTTTATAAGAACCTGCTATTTCCTCTGCCGAGTAAACAATCAAAGACTCGCGATTAAGTTCATTGTCAACCAAATGACTGAATAACCTTACTATATTTTTTAATAAAGACATTCTGTTGTTTTTTATTAGCAACTGCAAAAAACGTACAAAAAAATCTTGTAATTTTGTCGCTTTAATAAATTCATTTATACTAATAAAACGTCCCTGTAACATGCGCGTAAAAATAGAACCATACGCGCTTTTTTTAGAGAGGACCTCTATTACAGTTTCACATTCAAATAAGGTTCGTTCTAGTGAATTGTTATTCTTGGCTACATTAAACAACGCCAATGCATAACGTCCAGCTGCTGAAGTGCACATAAACTGGAGAATATGTTGATTCACGATAAAATTAAACTAAGTACAAATGCATCATTCTATTAAAGATATCACATGTTTGAGTGTTTTTACATGTGTAGGCAAGTGGGTGAAAGATAGACATCCAGACAGAATTAAATTTGATGCCTTTTATGATTGCAATGGATGCTGCAATTTTGTCAGTATTTGCTCGCCCAGCCCTTGCAATTCCTTCAAGAACTAGAGATAACCTTTTGCAGAAAACTGGTTGGTATTTACGAAAGTTTTTATAGACTATTTCCATATTTATCAACGAAACAAACGAAAACTATGCGCAGTATATACAATTAAACTTGCATTTTACGCGATCTCTATAGTTGTTCTTTTTGTTAGGGAGTAAGGACCTGTGGGGTATTGATCCTTTAGTGTAAAAATCATGCGGTCAGCATCGCAAGTACAGTATAATTATCTTAGTGTGGGTACAGTTCGAGCATACGCAATGATTAACTTGTTAGATCCGAAGCTTGATTACATTTTTAAGACAATATTTGGCAAAGATGATAAAAAGCCGTTATTGATTTCGTTTTTGAATGCGTTGTTTAAGGGGAAGCCGCGTATAAAAGACATAACGCTGGAAAATACGGATATCTCTAAAATCCTAGAAACAAACAAAGCTAGCCGTTTGGACGTTAAGGCCACAACCGACGACGGTACCAAGCTGGATATCGAAATTCAGTGCAAAAACACGGGCGAAATCCCCCAGAGGGCGTTCTGTTACCTGGCAAACATGGTTCCGATGGCGCTACACTCGGGCGAGTCGTATAAAGGGCCAAACGTAATTGGCATATGGATCCTTGGGCAGAATGTGACTCAGCGCCATAACGCAATAAGTGACGCGTACATGACGTTTCAGGCAAATCATCCGGACCCGTATCAGGTGCTGACGGCCTCCGCGCGGATTATTTTTATCGAACTACCGAAATTTAATCCGAAAGACGCAGATGCGGCAGATTTGCTGACGGCGTGGTTGTCGTTTTTGAAAAATCCAGTATTCATGGATGACGCGTTTCTTGAAATAAAAGAAGTTAAAGCGGCGATGGAAGCGCTGAAATATATCAGCGCAGATGATGATGTACGGGCGATTGCAGATTTGCGACAAAAGACGATTAACGATTACAACAGCGAGATGACTGTGGCTCGTGAGGAAGGGCTGGAGGAGGGCATCGCTATTGGCGAAGCAAAGGGCATCGCTATTGGCAAGGAGGAAGGCATCGCTATTGGCAAGGAAGAAGGCAAGGAAGAAGGCATCGCTATTGGTGAAGCGAAAGGCAAGGAAGAGGGCATCGCTATCGGCAAGGAAGAAGGCATAAAAGAAACCGCCCGTTCCATGCTAGCCGCAGGAATCCCGCCAGAAACAGTTAGCCACTGCACCCAACTGTCCATTGAAGAGATCGTTGCCATGAAAAAATAGTTCGATTCTTACAACGTGTTTTTGAGTAAAGTTTTGTTGCACGTTGTCTGGATTTCTGCAAAGCATTTGTGAAGTTTGTACTCAAAAAAATTGTAGTTTCTGATGAAGAACATATAATACACTCCTTATATATTGTTCTATTTAGTGAATTGATGATAGGGTAGGTGACTATGCAAGCGCGTAAGAATGAGACGTCAAAAATACAAATCGATGAATTTCCAGAAGTAGTTAAGCGAAACCAGAAAAGGGTTTGTTTTGATGCAGAGCGAATAGTCCAAGCCATTAAAAAAGCTGGAACGGAAACTGGTGAGTTCGGAGAAAATGAAGCACGATTAATTACTGCGCAGGTTAAAAAAATCATAAAACATAGGGATTATGTTGGCGGTATTTCGATTGAGCAAATACAAGATATCGTCGAACAAGCGCTTATTACATCGAATCATTATAAAACAGCGCGCGCATACATTGTTTACAGAGAAAAGCACAACAGAACGCGTCGTGACAAACGTAACGCGCTTGACGTAGTGCAATCTGTAAATGAATATTTGAAGCAACAGGATTGGCGAGTTCATGCGAATGCAAATCAAGGATACTCCCTTGGCGGTATGATCTTGAATCTATCTGGAAGAGTCGTAGCAAATTATTGGCTTGATGAAGTGTACCCAGAGTTAGTGGCTAAAGCTCACCGCGATGGAGACATGCAGATACATGACTTAGACATGTTGTCTGGATATTGCGCTGGGTGGTCCCTAAGAATGGTTCTTGAAGAAGGATTTAACGGTGTACATGGCAAAGTAGAATCTAATCCTCCGAAGCATTTATCAAGTGCAATGGGCCAAATGGTAAATTTTTTAGGTACATTACAAAATGAATGGGCTGGGGCACAAGCATTTAGCTCATTTGATACGTATTTGGCACCGTTTATTCGAATAGACAATATTTCATATGATGTACTATTTCAAAATATGCAAGAATTTGTGTATAACTTAAACGTTCCATCACGGTGGGGTTCGCAATGCCCGTTCACTAACGTTACATTTGACTGGGTTTGTCCAGCAGATTTGGCAAAAAAACATCCTGTAATCGCCGGGAAAGCTGTTGATTTTACATATGGTGATTTACAAAAAGAAATGGACATGATCAATAAAGCATATATTGAGGTCATGACGCACGGCGATGCACATAGCCGCGTTTTTACATTTCCGATTCCAACATACAATATTACAAAAGATTTTATTTGGGACAGTGAAAATGCCAATTTGTTGTTTGAAATGACTGCAAAATATGGACTGCCTTATTTCCAAAATTTTGTTAATTCTGATTTAGATCCTGGTATGATTCGTTCTATGTGCTGTCGGCTTCAGCTTGATTTACGCGAATTATTGAAACGTGGCAATAGCTTGTTTGGTTCTGCCGAACAAACAGGTTCTATTGGTGTTGTGACAATAAATGCGCCTCGTATTGGGTATATCTACTCTGGAAACGAAAACGGATTGATGGACAAATTAGATACGCTAATGGAACTCGCGAAACAAAGCTTAGAAATAAAGAGAAAGATGGTGACTCACTATATGGATTGTGGTTTATATCCATATACTAAGCGATATCTTGGAACTCTGAAAAACCATTTTTCAACAATTGGTATAAACGGTATAAACGAAATGATTCGCAATTTTACAAACGATGCTCACGATATTTCAGATGAATATGGCATTGCAATGGCTAGTCGTCTTTTAGATCGTATGCGTGATAATCTTGTGAAATTTCAAGAAGAAACAGGACATTTGTATAATTTAGAGGCAACTCCTGCAGAAGGTACTACGTACAGATTCGCTAAAGAGGATCAAAAAAGATTTCCTGATATATTGCAAGCAGGTGTAAAGGAAGCACCATATTACACAAATTCATCTCAGTTACCAGTTGGGTTCACAGATGATCCATTTGTCGCACTAAATCATCAGGCGCAACTCCAACAAAAATACACCGGTGGAACTGTTTTGCATTTGTATATGGGCGAAAGGTTTTCGTCGGCTGAAGCGTGTAAAAATATGATCAGAAAGACTACAAAAATGTTTCGTATCCCATATATTACAATTACACCCACTTTCTCTGTCTGCAACAAACATGGATATTTGCCAGGAGAACATCAGTTTTGTCCAAAGTGTGACAATGAAATTAAAAAACAGAACCCTGAATTGTCAGTAATTCCTGAAGAAATGCGTCAATGTTGCGAAGTTTGGACTCGTGTCATGGGATATCTAAGATCAGTTGACAGTTTTAATGTTGGCAAGCAGAGCGAACACAGAGAACGAGTTATGTTCAAAGAAGTGTCATGTTCTACTTGCATGCTGTAGCTGTTTGCGCAGATCAGGATTGTTGATTGCTACAATTTTCGCGTTGTTATCAGAGGTAGCGGATGATAAGAATACTCCCATCAGACATAGTTAATCAAATTGCAGCTGGAGAAGTTGTTGAAAGACCAGCATCCATCGTTAAGGAACTGGTTGAGAACGCAATTGATGCAGGTGGAACGAAAATAGAAATTGTGGTTAGAGATGGAGGAAGAAGTTATATTTGTGTAAAAGATAACGGTAGTGGCATGACTGCAAGTGACTTGGATTTGTGCATTTTGCGCCACGCGACGTCAAAACTTACAGCGCATAACTTACTCGAGGTCAACAGCTTTGGGTTTCGAGGAGAAGCGCTTCCGTCTATCTGCTCTATTAGTAGAGTTGAAATCAAAACGAAACACGCAGAAGAAAAAATTAGCTGGATGTTATCCGTGGACGGCGGAAATATTGTAAGGAAAGAACCAACAGCGCATGCATGCGGCACTACAATATATGTAAGAGATTTGTTTTTTAATACACCAGTGCGGCTCAAGTTCCTTAAATCAACTTCGGCAGAGCTTATTGCGTGTGCCCAGCAAGTTAAGCAACTGGCATTATCAAATCCTAATATTGAAGTTTCGTTTGTTAATGGTGATAAACTTGTGTTTTTGTATCAATCTACAAATAATGACTGGATTGCACGTGTACACGATGTTTTTGGTGAAGAGTTTCGCCAAAGTTGCGTATTAGTAGAGCGAAAATGGAATGACATGAAGTGTTTTGGTCTTGTGAGTTGTCCAACATATCGTCAAAATGATGGACAATATATTTTTGTGAATAAACGTTTTATAAAAGATAGATCTTTAGCCGCTGCAATAAAAGTTTCGTACCAAGATGTGCTTATTCCAGGAGAGAATCCGTCTTATGCATTATTTATAACGATGAATGCAAATGATGTTGATGTAAATGTACATCCAGCAAAAACAGAAGTGAGATTTAGACAACCTGGAAATGTACGTTCTTTGTTAATATCAGCTATACGCGACGCTTTGTCTACAACACAAAACACTTCTGCTTTATTATCTAATAAAATAATATCTTACGTATCGTCAGAAAATTCTGATATGCAACAAAATAAATTTACTGTATATCAATGTACAGATAGATCATCTAATTTATCAGTGGTGGCTGATGATACAGTTGCACTTAATTATACAAACATTAAAGAAAAATACAGTGAAACCAATGAGCAATCAAAACTATATCCTATTGCAAAAAGGATTGGTGGTACGTATATCGAACCTGCTTTCACAGAGCATAAAAACGACACGCGAACAGACTTTTTACGAACTAACGTAGTAAGCGGGTTAGATCACCAGCACAATCAGGAATCTGATTCAGAACATCAGAACGTATTCCTTGGAGAAGCAAAGGCACAAATTTTTGATAGTTTTATAATTTCTCAAAACGAAGACTCAATGTTTTTAATAGATCAACATGCCGCACACGAGCGTATTGTTTATGAGCAATTGCGTAAGGATTTAGCAATAAGCAAAGATGGTATAATAGTGTGGTGTGGACTTTGTCAAAAGCTTATGTTTTCAATAAAAATAACGCTAAATGACGAAGATCAACTTGCAATAGCAGAAATTTTGCTGTATTTGCAAAAAATTGGATTTAGTTGTAAATACAATGAAGAAGAAATGTCCATTGAAGTATTTGCAGTACCTAAAATATGTGAAGCTACTGATATTGCGGCATTTGTTAAAGATTTAATTTCTGAACAACATGGTATAATTGGACAGTCTGCATTACTAGAAAATGTTCACAAAATTTTTGCTACCCATGCATGTCACAACAGCGTTAGGGCGAATCACGTTCTTAGTTTTGCTGAAATGAATGCATTATTAAGACAAATAGAAACAACAAAACGATCCGGTCAATGTAATCATGGCAGACCTACGTATGTGAAATTGTCACGTAAAAATATTGAAGCACTTTTTGAAAGAATTGGATAATTTCTGTGGAAGTTTCGCTAAGATACGTGTGGTGTGTTTTTATCATCGCATTTGCAAGACAATGCGTTTACTAATTGCATGATATTTTTCTGCATTTCAGTTCTGAGTGACAAAAATTGCGCTAAAAATATCTCAATCTCGCATATATACTCCTCAGACAATACTGACTCTTGTTTATCAAACATCCATTCAAACGTAGATTCGTTATCACACAATAAATTATTTGTCATTGGCTTATTGATTTTACTAAAAATCAACAAAAAATTTTCCAAAGGACATTTTAGCGCCTTACTAAATTGTATAAGCCTAGTGATACGCAGTGCATTTATTCCTGCTTCGTATTTTTGCACTTGTTGCGGAGTAATGTTTAATGTATGAGCTAAATCTCGCTGAGTCATGCCTAGTTGCTGTCTTCTAAATCGTATAAACGCGCCTATACGAATGCTGACAGAATTCAGCGATTCATCGTTTTGACTCATAATGATTGTTTACCTAAAACCTTCGTCATTTAAAAATATAACTAACAGATTAATTATTTGTAAATAGGGCGTCGTTTATCGTGTTTTTCGTCAAAGACTATGACTGTCTAAAGTGAAGCCGCTAATAGGCGGCTTTTTTTTAGTTTTCTCAGCAACTACTCGTTTGCTTACTTATTAGATGCGGCAGAAAACCACTTTGTCTCAAGTTTTCTAACTTGCTCGACATGTTTTTCGAAGAAATCAGCTACCTGAGACGAGTAAATAGAACCTTTCGCAGTGACGATTCCCATACCAAGTACACCAATATCCAACGGTACAATCTTCAGCCCATTATTATTGTCCACAATATGTTTGGCTTCATCTGCATCCAAAACGAAGGCAACCAACTCACCAGACCGAAGTTTAGCAAGGATATCTTCTGTGGATTGCGATCCAAAACTTTGAACAAACAAATTAGGTTTATCTGCCCAAGCTGTTTTGATAGCCTTTTCTTGCCAAGTTCCTTGACGAACACCAAACTTTTTGCTAATTAAATCTTCCAGATTATCTGACGTCCCTTCAAGCATTAGCAATGCAAACCCACCAATATGATATGCTGGAGAAAAATTTACACTTTGCTCGCGATCTTCAGTAATTGAGATAGCTCCAATTCCTATATCAGCCCGTTTTGCCTGCACTTGCTTGATTATGTCATCAAAACGTACACACTTCCACTCTACATCACGCCCCAATGTTTCAGCCAATAGGTTTACTAATTCAATATCAAATCCAGTAAGATTGTCATTCTTATCTTTCATTGAAAAAGGGGCGACTTCACCAGTTGTTAACACAACAAGCGGAGGCTCTTTTTGCCCGCATCCTGACAGCATACACAAAACAACACAGAACACAGCTGTATTTATAGAACGAAATAACACTCTAACCATGAGGCAATAACCCCGAATATACACCACTTAAAGGTATAATACATGATTAATGTAATACTTGTCAATACCAATAATGCTAAAAAACTGCATTAATATTACATTTGAAAAGTTACTGAATTATTTATCTCTATACTTTTCAAGATGATACTAGATTGTATGTCATTATACAAGTTAATTGCATAAAATTTATGCTACAATTCAAAGTATATTTAATGTTTATTTACAAAAGTTTTTCGCATACGAAACGCTTACAATCCGTATTTCAGTATACTAATTAAGATATAATAAACAACAAAACAGAGAACATACTGCGTTTAACAAAAAGTTCTCAGCGGCACACATCAAGACACAGTACATCTTTTGATTTATTGTTTCTGATTGTTGTTGATATGTATGTGGATAAACCATGAAGAACCTGAGTTTAAACACGTAAAACAGTGTATACAGTGAGAAACACAATATTTATGCACACGTTATTAACAAAAAAAATAAGTATTAACAACCTGTGAACAAACAACAAAAACAACTTAACACATTGATTGTTATGTTAATAACTTTGTGCATATGTATTGACAATACACATATGCACATACACAACTACAACAAAAATAATATATTATTATATATATTATTAATTTTGTTGTACCAATGAGCAAAGAATCGTCTTTAAAAATGTTTGATGTAAAAATCGTTATTGTTGGAGCAACAGGATTAGTTGGACAAGAATTTTTAAATATATTAAAAGAAAAACACATATCATCACAAAATATTTATGTTATTGCCTCGGATAAATCATGTGGTAAAATAATACAATATGAAAATAGTCAATTAATTATTCAAAAACTAAGCACGTTCGATTTTTCATCATGCAAAATAGCACTATTTTCATCAGGTGCAGCAGTATCTGCGATATATGCTAAAAAAGCTGCTGAACTTGGGTGTTTTGTTGTTGATAATACGTCGTATTTTCGTATGAACGACGATGTTCCACTTGTTGTACCGGAAATAAATGCATTCAAAATAAAACAATCCAAACAGCGTATTATTGCAAATCCAAATTGTTCTACAATCCAAATGGTTATGGCATTAAAACCTATGCATAATGTTTCTGCTGTGCGTAAAGTTGTTGTGTCTACGTATCAGTCTGTATCTGGTGCTGGAAGGTACGCTGTTGATGAATTAAATAAACAAAAATCTGGAGATTTGACTATTTGTAATTTCAAACATCAAATATTGCATAATGTAATTCCACAGATAGATACGTTTTTAGACAATGGAGATACAAAAGAAGAATGGAAAATGATCGTTGAGACGCAAAAAATTCTTGATACAAATATGTCAATTTCAGCAACATGTGTGCGTGTTCCTGTGTTACGTGGACATAGCGAATCTGTTTCATTTGAGCTAGAAGATGATGTTCCACTTTTAGTGCTTTTTGATGCTTTGCGTGATTTTCCTGGTATTATTGTGTCAGATAATTTTTCTCATTTCTACACACCGTTGGATGTTGTTGGTCGTGATGAAGTGTTTGTTAGTCGTTTGCGAAATTGTTTTGCAAAAAATTTGTATAATATGTGGGTAGTTGCTGATAATCTTCGTAAAGGCGCAGCGTTAAACGCAATACAGATTGCTGAAAAGCTTGTTGAGTATGGAATGATTGTGTAATTGTTAGTTTTTACGAAGTGTGTAAATGTCGTTTTGTGAGCAATAATGTTACGTGATATGAGTTGTGTTGTAGATTCGCACTGTCATCTTGATTGTTTTGATGATGTTGATGATGTTGTGGAAAGAGCAAGAAAATTTGGAATAGCAAAACTTCTAACTATTAGTACGCAAATAAATGATTTTAAAAAAATAGCTACAATTTGTGATCGGTTTCCGCAATATGTGTACGCAACGATAGGTGTGCATCCGGATTACGCTTTTAACGTAAGTTTCGAAGATTTAGACAGAGCATTTTTAAACATTAAAAATAAGTTTGTTGTTGGTGTTGGTGAAATTGGATTAGATTACAGAAGCGATATAAGCGATGAAAATAAAAAACAACAGCAAAAAGTGTTTGAGTATCAATTAAATTTAGCTACATGTAATAATGTTCCTGTTTGCATACACACACGAAATGCTATTTCTGATACGCTTGATGTCGTAAGGTCTTTCCAAAAATCTTTTGGTGTTTTTCATTGTTTTGGAGAAGACGTGTGTTTCGCACGTGAAGTATTGGACCTAGGTTATATGATATCTTTGTCTGGTGTTGTTACATTTAAAAACGCACATACCGTTCACGAAGTTGCAAAATTCGTTCCAATTGATAGATTGCTTGTTGAAACAGATTCACCATACTTGGCTCCAGTTCCTTATCGTGGAAAGCGCAATGAACCAGCGTACGTTAAGTTTGTTGCTGATAAAATTTCTGAGTTGCGAAATGTTGATCCTACGTATATTTATAACAAAACGACAAAAAATTTTATGAATTGTTTTAATATATAATGCAAATTAACTATATCTCGCATTTATTTGCATGAATTTGTGTATTCGTTCTTCTCTAACATTTGTAACAACATCTAACGCATTTAATTCTTTGCATATTTCAACTAGAACATTTTGTATCATTAAATTTTTATTCCTATGTGCTCCTCCAGTAGGTTCTGGGATAATTTTATCGATTACACCAAGTTCTAGCAAATCTTGCGCAGTTAATTTTTGTGCCATAGCTGCAGCTTCGTTTGCTGATGCTGTTTTCCATAAAATAGAAGCGCATCCCTCTGGAGATATCACAGAATAAAACGAATGCTCTAGCATTAGAACTCTGTTTGCCGTAGCTATCGCAATTGCACCACCTGAACCACCTTCGCCTATTACAATACTTATAATTGGAACATTGGCCTTTACGCATGCTTGAATACATGAAGCAATTGCCTGAGCTTGTCCACGCTCTTCTGAATCAATCCCTGGATATGCTCCACTTGTATCAACAAAACTGATAATAGGCATGCGAAATTTATCTGCTAGCTCTATTAGTCTTTTTGCTTTTCTGTAACCTTCAGGTTTAGCCATTCCAAAATTGTGCTTTATTCGTGATTCTGTGTCATTCCCTTTTTGTTGACCTATAATAAGTACAGATCTTTCATTAAAATGACCAATGCCCCCCAAAATTGCAAAATCGTCTGCGAATAACCTATCTCCAGTAAGGAATTCAAAATCGTGTGACATTGCGTGCAAGTAATCAAGAAATTGAGGACGATCCTCATGACGAGCAACCAAAACTTTCTGCCAAGGTGTAAGTGAAGCATATATTTTTTCTAAAGTTTTTTGCACTTTATGCTGTAACTTATTAATTTCTGCAGAAATATTGATTTCTTTCGTGCTGGATAGTTGACGTAATCCATCAATCTTTGATTCTAATTCAGCAATAGATTTCTCAAATTCTAAAAATCTCATAATGATTTAAACTACAAACATCGCTATGTATTCTCTCAAATTTTCAATAAACTGTGCAAGAAGTAGCGAAACGAAACATTTAATGTGTATAAACATTAAATTGCACTCAAAAAGCACAGTGACATTATAATCTTGCGTACTGCTATGTTAACATTTGCATAGTAGATTTTATTAGTAGTCATCCTATGTTATTTATACTTATTTGTATCTTCTGTTTTCAACAATTTCTTTTTTGTGAATCACAAATCACAAAAACAATAAATTTTCCAAACGTAGATAAGCTTGCTACTGTTCCGAAAGAAAAACAGCGAGAATTTGTTTGTAAAATAGAACAATACATGAACAATATATCAATGTTATCATGTGATTTTACGCAAGCTGTTGTTTATAAACGTAAATTACAAATGTCTAACGGGAAACTTTATTACACTAATATTGATTCAGTGAACGTTAAAATTTGCCTACCTGATCTACTGCTCTTTGTGAAAAATGGCGTTATTATTGTTATAGATACTAATAAAAAGTCAGTATCTAGATATTCTATGGACTATATTCCAATTACGTCTATTTTTTCAAAACAATTCAATGTAGAGAAGAACTTTCATTCTTACGTTGTTCATTGTGACGAAGACTCACACACAATTTATATAACCTTAAAAACAATAGGAGCTACAGAAATTGTACTAATGTTTCATCTATACACAAACACCAATATAAAATGTTTGGCAGGGTGGAGTATTAAAGATGAGCAAAGACGTGTTACTAATGTAATATTTGATCAAAAATCGTTAGAAGTGAATAATTCTAACTCATTTCCAAAAGATACATTCGACTTACCTGCGGTATGTAAATGAAGCAGTGATTGTATATCAGGTAAACGCTATTATGAATCAGTTTTTAGCATCAGATCCTTGTAAAAGTAGCTGGGTTACAGCGTCAGCTGGTTCAGGAAAAACAAAAGTGTTAATCGATAGGCTGTTGAGATTATTAATAGATGGCGTACCGTTTTCATCAATTTTGTGTTTTACGTATACAACAATCGCTGCTACGGAAATGAAGCTGAGACTTCGACAGAAATTATTGAGTTTGTATGAATCAGATGATGTTGAAGGTTTGCTTAGCGAACTTTTACATCGTAGTCCTACGCAAACAGAAATAGAGCGTAGTAAATCTTTATATTTAGATTTTATCAAAGATATAAATGCCTTGCGAATCCAAACAATACATAGCTTTTGTAAAGATTTTATTGCGAAGTTTTCTGTTTATGTTGAGATTTATGGAGAAATATCTGTTATTGATCAAATTGAAGCACAAAATGTCTTGATGCATGTACAAGAAACATGCATTACAGAAGACGATAATGACAATGATTTTTACAACAACAGTGCAGCTGAAAATTTTCAAATTTTGTTACAATACTTAACGTTTGACCAAATTAACGACAATCTTTTTGCTTTGTTATCGAAACGTTATGATTTTTCTAAATTTTTGAAAACATATGACTACGAGAAATTTAACACATTTCTAAAAAATACACTGTCTTTTAACGGAACGTCTAACTACTTTGATGAAGATAAAACTCAAGAACTGGCTATGTTTCTTGATACTTTATTTCCAGACAACAAAACTATTCGGAATATTTTGAACAAAGATTATGAAAAAGCGTTCCTAACAACAACAAATACATTAAGGAAAAAATTACAAGGATTGCCAGTATCACATCAGCTTTACGAACAAATGTACGAACAGGCACAAAACTTTTTTTTAGATCTTACTAATCAAAAAACACAAGCATTTATATCAAAAACACAAGCATTCATTAGTATTGCCAATTATATATTTCAGAAGTATCAACAAATAAAAGCAGAAAATAACCAGTATGACTTTGACGATTTAATAATGACTACGAACAATATATTAGAAAAAGCATCTACTGATGAAATTTTGAAAAGGAATATTTCGCTTGGTATTAAACATATTTTTATTGATGAAGCACAAGATATTAGCCCACAACAATGGCAAGTTACTTTACAGCTTGTTAATTTATTCTTTAACACACCACAACACACACTATTTGTTGTTGGAGATATTAAACAGTCAATTTATGGATTTCAAGGTGCTAAACCATGGTTATTTCGTACGTTACAGGTAGTATTCAAAAAATTAATTGAGAATAATGGCGGAATTTTTCAAATTATCGAATTGACTAAATCTTACAGAACTGCACAAGTAATATTACATGTCGTTGATACTGTATTCCAAAAATTCTCGAAAGGAATGGTTGATAATTACAGTTGCCACGTTCCAGCTCGTAACATTTCTGGATTTGTACAAATTATTACTGTTGGTGAAACAAATGGTGATGTTTCTACAAACGACACGAATAGTGAGAACGATATATTTGACGCTGTAGTGGTGTGTGTTTCTGAGTTACTTCAGCGCAAAATTTTTTGCAATTGTGTTAACAGAATAATAACACCTAGCGATATCCTTATTCTCACAAAGCGTCGTACGAGTTTACGTGCAATTGGATTAAAGTTACTATCAAAAAGTATACAATGCACATTGCCAATTTCTAGAAATCTTGTTTGGATGGATTTATGTGCTTTCGTGCAATTTTTGTCAAATCCTTTAGATGACTACAATCTGGCATGTTTATTGAAAAGTCCATTTTTACAAGATAATGCTTTAACTGAAGAGCAATTGTTTTTACTGTGCCACAAAAGAACGAGTTTTTTGTGGACAATAATTTTGAGTGATGACGTTGTGAATGAACGTTTAAAAATAGCAAACGGAGATTTATGCTCTATAATTAAAAGTACACTTTTGCCTTATATTGAGGAATCAAATAGAATAAAAACAAGCGCAGATTTTTATATATTCTTTCACCGTGCGTTAACGCACGTAAAACCGTATTTTAGTAAGTTTTATGACACATCGCATTTTGATGTTTTTTTAGAAAAAGTTTGTGTATTTCTTGAAAAAAATTCACCAAATTTAGTTGAGTTCAGCAAATTTTTACAAAACAGTACATTTAAAATGCAACAAAAGGATTGTGAAGTAAGGCTTATGACAATTCATGGGGCAAAGGGCTTGCAAGCTCCAATTGTAATTCTTGTTGATGATTCAGTTGTATCTATTCAAAAGGAAAAATGGGTTTGGTTTGAAGATAAAAGCGAAGAAAAATATGACTTAGAATTCAGTTCATTTTTTGCAAAAGGTGTTATGTTGCTTCCACCAGTTTCACTCACAAATGCTAAAAACATTCGCAGTTTCGTACTTGATAAATTAGTAGAAGAAAACCAACGTTTACTTTACGTAGCAATGACGCGAGCACAAGATGGATTAATTTCTATTGGTCGTAACAAGGATAACTCATGGCACAAAATGATATTCGAAGCGATGAATGAGTCATGTTTTGTAGGGAAATATGAAGATGTTTTGCACAAGCAAGATGTTGAATCGATTTCATTAAATGATCACGAAGTGTTGCGAGTAAAGTTTGATACATACATTCAAAACAGTGAATTATATCATTCACAAGAACAATCAACGTTTTTTGTTCCAAAAATTGAACAATATGAACTGTCACATAAAAGCGAAGAAGCACAGCTAGGAATACTTATTCATGATTTTGTTCAAAAAATTGCGAAAATGGAGCGAACAGAAGTTTTAATTTTTTTAAAAAAATTAATATCAACACATGCGAAATGGTCATTTATGTCTACGTTAGCAGAGAATGTTGTGCAAATAGTAAATCAAAAGGAATTTTTTTATATAAAAAACGGGAGACCAGAAGTTTCTATACAAAATGATGGGCAAACTTTTCGTGTTGACTATCTTTACATTAGCGAAGATAGCGCAATTATTATTGAGTTAAAAACAGGAATATTGAACTATACAGAAATTCCACTACAATACGAACAGCAATTAACAAATTATTGTGAAATAGTAGCGAAGATATTCCCAACTAAAAAAGTGAAGGCATATTTCTTGCTGTTTGATTCTGCTAGTTTTATTCCATTTGAATACCACTAAACATGAACATGGAAACAAAGCTTTATCGAAATATAAAATTATCAGCAATAATAAACAGGTTTTTTTCTATTAACCAAATAGCTAGTATTCCTAATATTTTCTTCATAATATTACTATCAATTATTGGGATTAGTTTGTTATTACTATATTCCGCAGGACACGGTTTATATCCATGGTGTGTTCGTCAACTTGCTCATTTCGCATTTGGTTTTGGCGTTATGCTTGTTGTTGGTTCGACGCGAATTCGTATATGGTACAGTTTCGCTTACGTATTGTATGTTGCAGCGTTTGTTTGTTTATTGTTTACTGCGTTTTTTGGAAAAATTGGAATGGGCGCACAACGCTGGATTCAAATAGCCTCTATTCAATTTCAGCCATCAGAAATCATGCGAATAGCTTTGGTGGCGGCATTAGCTCGTAGATTTAATGATGTTCCATTAACAAAAACATCACCACTTAAATTAATTTTATTTCCTTCTTTGCTAGTTATTCTTCCAGTATTGGTTACACTTGAACAACCTGATTTAGGAACAGCTATGTTGTTGGTGATTTGTAGTGTTGCAATGTTTTTTTTTGCAGGAATGCGTGTACGTTTTTTTGTAATGATCTTTATTGGCTTTATTGCGTGTTTGCCAATTTTTTGGCATTTTCTACATGATTATCAAAAAAATAGAATTTTTACATTTTTGCATCCAGAAAAAGATCCATTAGGATGTGGGTATCATGTTATACAATCAAAAATCGCGATTGGTTCTGGTGGATTTTTAGGTAAAGGTTTTATGCAAGGATCGCAAGGGGCGCTTGATTTTTTGCCAGAAAAACACACTGATTTTATTTTTACACTTCTTAGTGAAGAATTTGGTTTTATTGGAGCACTGATTTTATTAACACTATACTGCTTATTTATTTTGTTTGGTCTTTCTTTAGCATTATCATTGAAAGATAATTTTAGGCGATTGGTAATATTAGGAATGACTGTATCTTTTTCTTTATATGCAATAATAAACATTGCGATGGTTGTTGGTTTGTTGCCTGTTGTTGGGATTCCTTTGCCGTTTGTATCTTATGGAGGAACGTCATTAGTTACACTTTTAGCAGGCCAAGGGTTAGTTATTGCGTCGGCGTATTATAAACAAACAGAACGTAGAATAAAATTGTATGGTGCAAGATTAAACAATTCGAAATGCAATTTTTAAAAAGTTTGCCGATTTATTATTGAGATTTAAACTTTGTCATACATATAAGAACGATGATAGTTGTTGAAATTTGTAAAAAACTTGACATAACGTAATAAATCAGGCAGATTAGCACTCAGGTTGTTGGAGTGCTGACAGAGTCGGCGCGTTTTTTTAAGGAGGTTGCTTATGTCATTCAGACCATTGTATGACCGCGTGTTGGTAGAAAGATTAGAATCTGAAGAAAAAACAGCAGGAGGGATCATCATACCGGATACTGCTAAAGAGAAACCTATGGAAGGTAAAGTTATTGCTGTTGGAAATGGTTCAATTGATGAAAATGGCAAAGTACGCACGCTTGAAGTAAAAGTTGGGGATCGTATATTGTTCGGGAAGTGGTCTGGTACAGAAGTTAAATTAAACGGGCATGATTACATAGTAATGAAAGAGTCTGACATTATGGGAATATTTTCCTAATTTTGTCGTTATATGAAATTTATTGCTTATTGATACGAAGGAGGACAGTATGTCAGCTAAGGATGTACGCTTTTCTAATGAAGCTAGGGAAAAATTACTATCAGGTGTAAACACTCTTGCTAGTGCTGTTAAAGTTACATTGGGTCCGAAAGGACGAAATGTTTTGATAGAAAAATCGTATGGAGCTCCGCGAATTACAAAAGATGGTGTTTCAGTTGCAAAAGAAATTGAATTGACTGACAAGTTTGAAAATATGGGCGCTCAGATGCTTAAAGAAGTGGCCGTCAAAACGTCAGACATTGCTGGAGATGGGACTACGACAGCAACAGTTCTTGGTCAGTCTATTATTATTGATGGATTGCGTGCAGTCGCGGCAGGTATGAATCCACTAGATCTGAAGCGTGGTATTGATTTGGCAGTGTCCGCAGTAGTGAAATTTTTGAAAGAAAAGTCTCGCCCTGTTGCTACGAATGAAGAAATTAAACAAGTTGGAACTATTTCAGCAAATGGTGAAAAAGAGATCGGAGATATTCTTGCACAAGCAGTTGAAAAAGTAGGGAAAGAAGGCGTTATCACAATTGAAGAAGCGAAATCTTTTCAGACAGAGCTTGATGTTGTTGAGGGTATGCAATTTGATAGAGGGTACATTTCGCCATATTTTGTGACAAACGCAGAAAAAATGATCTGTGAGATGGAGAATCCGTTTGTTTTGATTTATGAAAAGAAATTATCATCGTTACAACCGTTTTTACCTGTTTTAGAGGCTGTTGTTCAATCAGGGAAGCCGTTGTTGATCGTTGCAGAAGATGTTGAGGGTGAAGCGCTGGCGACATTAGTGGTCAATAAAATCAGAGCAGGGTTGAAAGTTTGCGCCGTTAAAGCTCCTGGATTTGGTGATCGGAGAAAGGCAATGCTAGAAGACATTGCAATTTTAACTGGCGGGCAACTTATATCTGATGACTTAGGAATTAAACTAGAAAATGTAAATGTGTCTATGCTTGGTAAAGCAAAGAGGGTCACGATAACTAAGGAAGACACGACTATAGTAGAGGGTGCTGGATCGTCAGCGGATATTGAGGCTAGATGTGGGCAAATTAGGGTACAAATAGAGGAATCGACTTCAGACTATGACAAGGAGAAATTGCAGGAGCGGTTAGCCAAATTGAGCGGTGGGGTTGCCGTAATACGAGTTGGTGGTGCAACTGAGACAGAAGTAAAAGAACGAAAAGATAGGGTAGACGATGCGTTACATGCAACGAGAGCGGCAATTGAGAGCGGTATAGTTCCTGGTGGTGGTGTTGCCTTGCTACGAAGTGCGAAGGTATTAGAGCAACTTACTGGAGAAAATGAATCGCAAAAAGTTGGAATTAAGTTGATTGCAACTGCTTTGCAAGCGCCATGTCGGCAAATTGCAAACAATGCTGGAAAAGATGGTTCGATTGCTGTGTGCAAGATTCTTGATTCTAATGATTTCAACTTTGGATATGACGCTCAAAATGACACGTATTGTGATTTGCAACAAAAAGGTGTTGTTGATCCAACAAAAGTTGTTTTTACCGCTTTGCTAGATGCTGCATCAGTTGCGGGATTGTTTATTACAACTGAATGTGCAATATCTGAGATACCTGAGCCGAAAACTCAGAACTGTGCAAGTCATGGAATGGGCGCAGGAATGGACTATTAAAAACGGAAAAGATGTAAAAGAGAGGTATTTTGATTTATTTATCAGCCACAATATAGTTGTGGCTGTTTTTTTACGTTAAGTAAGTTTTGTTAGAGTTAACGCTACGTGAATCGCGGAAGCAATACAAAAAATGTGCTATACAAGATAGTCGGTTAATTTAATTCGTACATGATGGACAAAGCTTGATAATGAAGTAAAAGGTGCTTTTTCTTAGGTTAAAATGGAAATAATTGTTAAAAATAATGCTCAATTTTTGTTTAGTATTGCGACAGTTGCTGATATACCAATGCACAGATACAGAGAGGTTTCCTTTTTTGGGGCGTCAAATGTTGGAAAGTCGAGTATAATCAACGCTGTATGTAATCAAAGAAATTTAGCCAAAACATCTAAAAACCCAGGGAGGACACAATTTATAAATTTTTTCACGTTTCCCCCAAAAACAGTAATTGTGGATGTGCCTGGTTATGGTTTCGCGCATACGCCAACAGTAATAAGACAGAATTGGCAAAATTTGCTACTTGGATATTTAGAATCAAGACAGTCAAACCTTAAAGCATACTTGCTGATTGATAGCAGACGTTTTGTTCGCGACAATGATCTGAACGTTATTAGTTTATTTCAGCAGTACTGTATCTCATTTGTTTTTGTGATGACAAAATTTGATAAATTAAACAAATCAGAACAGTGTTCGTTACAAGCAAAAATAAAAGAGCAATTTGGTGATACTTGTCGCGTACTTATTACAAGTGCTAAGAATAGATTTGGAATTGACATGCTAAAAGCAGACATAAATGCAGCGTAATTCGTGTGCAACAGTGGAGGATTCATGCATATTCGTGTAAATAGAGATGTTTTTTTGACTGCGTTTTCTCACGGGCAAAGCGTGATCGAAAAGAGGACTACATTGTTGATTCTTGGTCATACATTGATTCAAACACAAAACGAGTCTGTGATTGTTGTTTCTACGGATATGGTTATGTCGTTGTCTGAGAGTTTCGCTTGTGAGGTACTAGAAGAAGGGTCTTTGTGCGTTCCTACTACTTTGATTTACGAGATTTTAAAAAAAATTAGATCAAACGTAGTAATAGATTTGATGTTTAGTCAACAATCTGCACAAATAATACTATCCGCCGGACGGTCACGTTTTGAGATACCGTGTGTTTCGTCGGATGAGTTTCCTCGTATTCTGCAAGAAAATAATGAATTTTCTTGTCATTTTGTAATTCCGGCTCCAGTTCTAAAAAGTATGTTTGAAACTGTGCGTTTCGCCATGTCGGTTGATGAGATGAGATACTCACTTGTTGGAATTAATTTTTCATATGATGGAGATTCTAATGTACTACGTGCAGTTGCTACAGATCGGCACAGATTAGCGAATGTGGAAATACAAGCTCCAGATGGTTCTTTAGATATGCCGTCTATTATCATTGGAAAAAAGATGATTGGAGAGATGGTTAAGCTTCTTGATGAAGCGAATGAACCGGTCTCGTTAGCGATATCAGAAACAAGAATAGAATTAACAGTGATATCGGATAAGAGTACGGCTATATTAGGATCTCGGCTAATTGACGGATCGTTCCCAGATTTTAGTGCTATTTTGAACACGGTTCACGAGAAAAAACTTGTTGCTGGAACTAAAGTGTTCGCTGAAGCAATTGATAGGGTCGGGACGGTTGTCAATGATAAATTTAGGATGATCAAAATAACGTTATCTAAAAATTTAATGAGATGTTCCGCGATCGCTGGCGCTAGTTCGAATGGAACCGCAGATGAGGATATTGACGTTGATTACGATTATGATGAACTTATAGAGTTTCACTTTGATGTTCGATATTTGTTAGATATCGCACAACATATTGACTCTGAAAACTTAGAGATATCACTAACAAATCCAGATATGGCAATCGCAGTTAGGCCAGTTGGAATAAATGGCGTATTTTTTGCGTTGATGTCAATGGCACCAACAACGTATTCTGAATAGTGTATTTCTTAGTTTATCTTAGATTCCCATTGATGTTTCTGTTTTTATGACTGATCTGTTTGACAATAATCGTAAATTTGGATTTGTAACGCTATGCGGCGCACCAAATGTAGGAAAATCGACATTATTAAATTGTTTAGCACAAGAGAAAGTTTCTGCGGTTTCATTCAAACCACAAACAACTCGTTTTAACATTTTAAAAATTCAAGAGTACGATGAAACGCAAATCGCATATATTGATACTCCAGGAATATTTAAGCCATTTAATGCGTTTGGTGAAATTTTACGAAAAAATTCCATACGCGCATTAAAAAATGCGGATATTACAGTTTTACTGGTAGACATTTCTTTAACAGACATGACGAAGAGTCTAAACCTTGTAGATTCAATTATAAAAAAAAATAAATCATCTCAGTTATTTCTAGTGTTTAACAAAATTGACATTGTTGCAAACAAGGATATTGTTTGTCGCGCATTTCAGTTTCAACAGTTTGAAGAAATAAAAGATTTTTTTATGATTTCAGCTATACGAGGTACAGGTATAGATGTTCTAATACACAAAATTATTGAAGCTGCACCTTTGCATGAATGGATGTATCCTCCTCATTTCGGTTTAGATTTAACACGTTGGACTGCAGAGATAACGATGGAGAAAATTTTCATGCATCTCGATAATGAAGTCCCATATCAAACTTACGTTGAAACAATTTCAATCCAAGAGGATGTAGATGGTATGCATATTTACCAGGATGTAGTAGTTGCAAAGGCCAGCCAAAAACCAATAGTAATTGGTAAAAATGGGGCTCTTTTGAAAACTATTGGGACCAACTCCAGGCTAGACATCGCCAAAATACTAGGTCGCCGTGTGCACTTATATTTATTGGTTAAAGTTAAGGAAAAATGGCTAGACAATCAACATTTTCTTAATAGAACTTTTACTTCTGCATGATCTACACACGTTATTAATCTTTCATTAAAGTCTGGCTACCATGAAATATATTTCGTTCAGCAGACGTTGGCAACAGTCCCTTAAAAGCAGTTTAAATCTATCGATTGGCAAGTAAAATTTAGTGAAAAACCTATACATTGCCTGCTAAGTTCAGTTTTGGTAATTGAAGATTTGTTACATAGAATTGATTCGTGTCCTGCACCAATTCACAGCTTCACTCTTCGTGACTTGTCCTAGTTTCTCACACCACCACTGTTTACACTCATTTAGAATTTGTCCCAAGATAATTCCTGGTGTGATACCTATGTCTATCAAATCTTTTCCAGTTAACGGAAAAGCTGGCATCGCGGTATTAAACGAATTTGCTAATTTTTGTATGTTCTCGTAATTCTTTTCGGAAGGATCACTAAATGCAACGTTCATATCAAACCAACCTTTCGCGACGTCATCTCCACATTTATGTCGTATACAAAATAGATTTGCACACGATAAACGTTTATCTAAATTGCTTACTATTGCATCTATGTATTTAAGTTGTTTATGCGATAGTTTTAACTTTTGCTTTAAAAAATCAATATTTCGTGGGAAAAGGCTAAATAATCTTAATAAAGGAATCCATTCATTTGCAGTACAACAATTGACGGAGCAGTGATTTATTAATTTTTCTGCCAAATCAAAATTTGGTGTTGTATGAAATAATTCGTAAAGTACATCTTTCATTTGTATTAAAATGCATGTGGATTTTAGTTCTACCAAAATTTTGAAAAGTTCAGATTGTACTCTTTCTTTCGATAAAAATTTCACATTATGCACATTCTCATTCACAGCTACACATGACAAATCATCTATTTTACGACTGAATCTTTGTACAAATCTGTAATATCTTAATATACGAAGATAGTCCTCGTTTATTCGTTGATAAGGATCACCTATAAAACGAATAATCCCTCTTTCTAAGTCATGTATGCCGTTGAAGTAGTCATGGACTGTACAATTTTGATCAAGATAAAGAGCATTTATAGTAAAATCACGTCGTTCAGCATCTTCAATCCAATTTGTTGTATAGCTTACCAGCGCGTGTCTTCCGTCTGTACGAACGTCTTTGCGTAGTGATGTTAATTCAAAGGCTACGTAATCTAAGATGACTGTTACTGTACCGTGATCTATACCAGTTGGTATAACTTTGACTCCCTTGCTTTGAAATAATTGAACTACATCATTAGGCGGAATGTTCACTGCGATGTCGATATCCGCGACGTGTTTTCCTAGCATAGCATCACGGACGCATCCACCAACAAGGCGACCTTCTGCACCTTGTGAGACTAAAATGTGCAAAACGTTCTCTGATTTTTTCAAAAGCACAGAAAAATCAGTTTGATCTATACGCACGTTATGACACGATAAATTTTGTCGTTATATCAAATCGCAAAAAGTTTGTTGGTATTGTCGTTTCGCCAGGCTTAAGCAATACGTTTAGTATAGCTTTGTTCCTGTGCGTAGAGATTTTTGCCACAAAATCTTCTGGCGATTTAGTATAGTATACGATCATAAGTTGTCACTATTACTTACATCAATTGATATACTCTTTTTTGGTCTACTGTACTTTGGTTTTGTTAACGTTTTATTACAAGTCGTTTTGACAGGTTTTTCTTTTTGTTCTTCAGGTTCGCTATGTATTGAATTTACAATTTCTGGTTCTAACACCAATGTTTTCTCATTTTGTTGTTCAGTTTCATTATTTACAGGATATATAGAACTATTTACATCTAACGCTGTTATGTCGTTTAGCAGTCTGATGTAATGTTCTGCTTGCTGAAAATTTCTCTCAGCTTCAACATTATCACCTTGAGAAGCGGCATCTTTGCCAAGTGCTAGATGTTTAGCATATAGCGATTGATTTCTTTGCTTCTGCTGATCCAAATTTTGCTTTTGGAATTTTTGTGGAGATTTTTTCCCATTGAATTTCATTTTTGCTGTCACTTTTCTATGTCAAACTACTTATCATGTTGATGGTTGCATAATACAGCTAACTCACACAAATTTTACAATATGCGTTCTGAGTTTAGTTTGATTTGCCATTGTTTTTCCTAAACCAGTTTATTTACAAAACAATGCGAATCAAAACAAACGCCCCACCAAGTAATAACATAATAGTTGTTCATGAGAAAATTATTTACACAACATTGCCGATTTTTTCTCATGTGTGTTTGAACATGAATATTATAGTATTGGTTCTCACGCAATTTTTCATGATTTCTTTATCCGTATATTATTTTAAGTCACTTATATACTTGACTTGATTATTTATTTAATGCCCTATATAAACACTGCATGTGTTTGACTCAAATATTAAATTTCCATAATTTAATATTTGCACTTCAGTTCTTTTGTCTGATGTATAATAAACCATAAATGGCGGCTCCAATAATGTAAAAAAAGTGGCGTGACCAGCTAATATTTCGTGTTGTCCAAGTTCTGAGCTAAACGATACCTTGTGGACACCATGGATTATACTTACTCCTAATGACAGATTATGGATTTTCAATGAAAACATCACATGGCACACCTGATTAATTGCTACGCTTCATTTTAGCATTTATGGCTAACATTTACGAATCTTGTATAAGTTCTGTATAAGTTCATGTACTTTGAGACTGCCCCGCGAGAGTCGTCACGGTTAAGATATACTCCATTCGCGCGGCATTGTTCATAGAGAGCCAAACTATTTCTGTCGCCGTCTTCGTCCCGATTCAAACAATGATTCGTATGTTTTTTTTACAATACTTTATGAAGCTTCCTAAAAACACCATAAAAGCATGTCACAGGCCTGACAAATACAGGAGTCTCCTTACATTGATGCCGCAATTTTGTCAG
>JAITIY010000045.1 GCA_031279185.1 Holosporales bacterium | reverse complement strand
AAGCAAAAATACTCATTAAACTTTGCATGAAATCGCTCTATAAAACTACGAATAATATTGCAATTTGTAGCGTTTTCGAATGCTTGCATCAATTCAAAAAATCTCATGCGTAGGCCCTGGTTCCTGCGGGTTTCACGGGATTTGCGTTGGTGCCAGTGTACAGTGTGATGTAAAACTCCAGGGACTGTATGCGCTTGAACAAACAGCCATATCACTAGAGGAACTGTATTTTGATGTGTCCACCTAAGAACTTTCCCATCTAACGCAGCGTGCGGATCTCCACCAATTTTATCACATCAATAAACACCGAGCGGTTTTTCAACAAACATGCAAGTATTGGTGCAGCTGGTAGACTGCAATTGCCCGCATAAAAGTTTTCATTTATTCTTTGTAAATTTATCAATTATTTATTTCTACTTGATCTTGCGATATTTAATAAAAAATGTGATTATCAAAATAAGCAGATTTTTATATTTTGCGATTACTAGAAAGCATGGCGTTGCGTGATACAAGAACGATAAAACTACCAGGTCGCAGTGGCGTCGTCATCCCCATTGTAGGAACCAACAAAAATAATGAATTGTCTGGTATATCAAAAGCAACTAGAGAATGGACAATCAGTATGGATGGTCTATTAAGTTCAGATTATAGAACAGACAACACAGCGGATTTTACTGCGGAGCTTTTTGGTTTTTCTTGTGACACTACTAGAGAAACAAGTGGGCACTCTGCTAATCAATTAATTGCGAATGCGGCAGTGCGTATGTCTGATCTAATTGTTCTGATTCAGAATGCGACGTATTCACCAATACTTGAGCAATATATGAACAATGGTTCAAGAATTGATTGTATTGAATTGGCCAGATGGGGGTGGATTAATAACGTATGTACTTGCCTTGAATCAAAAAAGTTTTCAATATGTTACATTACGCAATTTAGACAAATTTTAGATTACCTAGTCCTTTTTATTCGTACTATCAAACGAGAAGAAACTATATGTGTTCATAATCAGTCTGGTCAACCAATTGGACTTGTATCTAGTTTCTTCTCTGCAGAACTTGGTTTGTTAGGTCTTAATTAGACGCAGGAGGAAGTATTTTATGTCTATCGACCAATACGACTTTATAGAAGTACCTGGAGCAAACGGGATTAGAATTCCAATTGTAAAACGTACAGATGGATTTGAAGAGGATACTACAGGTGTTAGAGTCCCAGATTGGATGGTGCACATTAGTAATACCTCCGGAACAACATCTACACTTAATGGATATGAAACATTTACAGAATTATTTGGTTGGTATTGTGAGTCGTCTAGGCACGTAAAAGGAGATGCAACAAATCATCTTTATACTTCTGCAACATTATGGCACTCAGACATATTTATCGTAACACAGAACGGAATCCACAACCAAAGTATTAATAAATGGCTTACAGATGGAACAATTACAGACCAAATTATAATACATAGAATAATTCGAACCGGAGATGCTGGTAATTACGGTATTACAGTAATACAAGAATTAATTTTTCAAACATGTCATTGGTGTGGAATGCATAACTATCTAGATTGGAATATAGCTAGGTTTACGGCATGCAGTAGAGTTAATACAGTAGCCGGTATTAAACAAAATGGTGTTCCAATCGGTAAAGCATCATGCATTATCGACTACGTAAACAACACAGTCTCTACTTCGTAAATACTAAATTTCATTTCAAAACGTAACTGCAGAAATAATTGTGGACAGAAAATGCAAAGGTCGGAAAATCGTTATTCCAACTAGGTCTGAGAATGATGAGCTGTGTATTTATGGACATTCAATTTATACATGAACTCCTGGGAGTATTTTGGACATGTTGGATGACTTAATACACATAGCGATAACATATGAATCGCTGTTTTTTGAACGTGTTTGACATTGCTTGTCAATACAGAAATATTGCCACTACATTAAATAGTTGTGTCGTCGTCATTTTTTTCATTCGAAGTGTTATTTGTTGGCGTATTAAGTTTTTTTCGTTGAGGGATAATGACCCTTTTTATGTAATTTTTACTGTTTTTTATTCGTGTAGAAATATTAGTCAAATATTCTACCACTGTAGAAGGCGATGTTTTGAACATTCTAATGGTTTTACCAAATAAATACTTGAGTAAAATTTTTGAAGAGTCGATGTTATTACGATTGGTAATTATATTAAGTCGTGAAGTAATTTTTAGCCAAAAAGGACTGAATATTAAAGATAACACAGTAAGTGCTATTAAACATTTTTCTGCAAAATCAAACGAATTGTTCGGTTGATTATCAAACACAGTTGTCAAAAGAAAGGCGAATTCACCCAATTGAGCTAAAGCTACTCCTATAAATGAGGCCTGAACGAGTCTAACTTTTAACACACGTAAGATGACTATATTAGTTAATGTTTTTACAACTGTAACAATTACAAGCAGTAAACAAATTACCCAGAAATGATTCCATACAAATTGAAGATCCAACAATAGGCCGATAGAAAGGAAAAATACCATTAGTAATATTTTTTGTATTGGCCTGATACTTTCTGCGAAAACTTCGCCTTTGTCGTTGAGGTTACCCAATGCTAATCCTGCTAAAAACGCACCATATGGTGATGTTAAGCCAATTCCTCCAGCTACAGCAGCAGCAGCGAAACAGACAGACAAACTAGTTAGCATATATAGGTCTTTGTTTGTGCCGAGTATAGTTGTTGGATCAAAACTTAATTTATTGGTACGGCTCAAACAAGCAACAAACACTACTATAAAAGCAATGGATGCTATTACTTTTGCTAAGATAATTCCTAGCGCCCCGCCACATGTCAAGGCATTCAAAGTTAAAATCATTGGAATAACGGCGATGTCTTGCGCTATTAAGATGCCGATTGCCAAACTTCCTGTACTCGCATGGAGCATGTTTAGTCGCTCCAATGTGTTAACAACAACAGCTGTAGAAGACAATGCCCCGACGAAACCTAACGCAACAGTAAAATAGGCAGGCCAATCGAATGGTAGCGATACTAGAAAGCTAATCGTCAGTCCGCATACAATTTGCAACAAAACGCACGAACTGGACAAAAGTATATGCTTTTTGAATGTCTGTATGTTCAGCTCTATACCAATAACAAACAGCAATAGCAACACGCCAAGCTCTGCCAAAATTGTTATTTGCTCTCTACTCGGAATCAGTGCACAGCACGATGGACCAAGAATGACACCAGTCAATACATAGCCCAAAATCGCTGGTTGACGCAGCCTAATCGCGACAAATCCGCTCGCCAATGCCACGAAAGCGACTATTGCAATTTGCAATATAGCAACTTCTTCAGTCATTGGAGATTAACCATTTAACTGTCTAACTAATTCGATATTACATGAATAAATTGGCTACATATATCTAAAAAATCGGAAGCTTCAAATCGGCATTGACAGCCCCAAAATCGTATTTTTGAAATTCCGCCAATTCTGTCCAAGTTCAAACACATATGAGACTGTTGTATAGAGTTTGATGTTGTTGCTGTGGTGGGCCGCATATGTTATCTTACTAGTGTAAATGATAATATTATAGACTGTCACGTTATGTATAAATGTATTGCTGTATTTACGATTGTCGCTTTTCAGCTTCTGTGCCGTGGAGAGTGTGCCACGGGCCTCCAAGTGGTGGAGGTTGGTGCGTTCAATAGGATTAGAGATGACGTTAACGGATTGTCTGTGGCGAGGTTGGCGGAACGGTTTGTTTCGGTAATTAGGGACGTGGATAACGGCCACCACTCACCGTTTGAGCGTTGTTGTGTGCTGAATCAAATGGTTCTGCGGGTGTCAGCTGGGGGCTTGCTGCGTGCATTTGATGAGGTGTTGCAGGATAACCCGGATGGAGGTAATGAGATTATAGATGGCATCCTGAGCTTTGTGTGTTCGTGTGAGTCTGTGGTGGAATTACGGTACAATGTT
>JAITIY010000059.1 GCA_031279185.1 Holosporales bacterium | reverse complement strand
CTGGCTTTGTTTGTTTCCAGGATTTTGGAGATATCCGTATTTTCCAGCGTTATGTCTCTTATACGCGGCTTCCCCTTAAACAACGCGTTCAAAAACGAAATCAACAACGGTTTTTTATCATCTTTGCCAAATATTGTCTTAAAAATGTAATCAAGCTTCGGATCTAATAAATTAATCATTGCGTATGCTCGAACTGTACCCACATAAGATAATTATACTGTACTTGCGATGCTGACCGCATGATTTTTACACATCAAGCGTTGTCACCACACACGTCAAAAATACGCCAATAGTGCATGTACAAACTGCGCACATGTAAACACATAACTTACTTATCATTCTAAGACCTAGTTGGCATAACGATTTGTTTGACCGTTTTCTTGTCTTCTATACACATTGCTCATATTCATTCAAGAACTGAGAATTTAGGAATTATGTATTTACATGCACGCAGTTTGTACATGAACTATGAGAATATTCTTGACATGTGTTGTGTTAAATTTGTTGTGCTTACATTGGTTGTGCATTAGTTCGAAAATGGAACGGCATAAACTATATAATTAACGTTTATCTCTAATTTTATAACCCATAATTATGATAAGACTCATTAACCCAAAGATTGAAACTATTCCGCTAGCGATAAATGCAGCACGAGTCGAACCATACCAATCGACAATATACCCCATGATAGTGTCACACAATGTTGTTGTGCAAGCACTTATAATCCAATAAACACCTAACCCTGTGCCTCTTAAATTTTCAGGAACTGTCTCATTTATCAATGATAAAAAAATATTTTGTGTTGTGCCATACTGAATACCCCATAAAGTAACACCAAGATAAAAAGTTGGCAAAACCGTTGCTGTTGACAATACTAAATCTGCTAAAATAAGGGAACCAATACCTAAACAAAGCAGCCAATATCTATTCATGTTGTCTGCAATACGGCCGACTGGATATGAAGAGAGTGACCACGCCATATTAAATACCATCATAATTGTGGCAAGCATTTTAGGGTCTAGGTGAAATTCAAACCGTCCATATAACATCAAAAAAGTTTCGCCCATTCTAGATAACAGAAAAATAAAATTTACTGCCATCAATTTCCAAAACGTGTTACCCAAAAACTTAAAGTTTGATACTTTGAACGTCGGTCTGTATTTCGGTGCATGGCTTGGAATAACTGATAGTACTGCCGCATGACGAAGCTTGGATGGATCTTTTACTTTAGCCAAAAGCAAGATCAAACCTATTGTAGCCGGTATGGCTGTAATCCCAAATAAGACTTGGTAATTATTATTTGTCGCAATCATAATAACCATAGCTACAACAGCACCTGTAAAAGAGCCAATCGTAGCTAAGCTTCGTTTTAGACCGTAGCACGCGCCAATTCGTTTTTGTGGAGAAATATCACCAACAAGCGCACTTCTTGGTGCAGCCTGAATACCGTTACCTATACGTTCGGCCAAGCGGGCTAAAATGATCGGCAGTGGAAACCTAGAACCAAAAGCTAATAAATAACGAGCTATAACTATAATGCCATACCCTATTACCATAATAGTTTTACGACGTTGAAACATATCACTAAAAACTCCGGAGACAAGTTTCATTAAATGTGATGTTCCTTCTGCTATTCCTTCCAAAACACCAACATTCAATGTAGAAAAGCCCATTTTTTCTTTCAAATACACACCACCGTATGCATAAACAATAGTTGACGCAATATTTGCACAGAACATGATAATACCTATCAACCAAACCATTCGTGGGATCGGTTCTAGATAACTATTGGAATTATCAGACGTCGACTCATTGCCGTTTCTCGCAAATTTGCGTTTAGCCATTGTGGAAACTTTGCCTACATTGTCAATATAACCACAGTAAAGTAAAAACATTGAAAAAAATCAAGACTAAATAAATTATTAATTTCATAGCTTATGTATCGTTTTTTTACATCAATTTCAGCTTTTGATGATAGTGTCTTAACACAACACATGTTCAAAATACTCCGAGCGTATGATACAAATTGGACTCCTGTAAATATATAACTTATCATTTTCTCAACAAGATCGTTAACGCCAACCATTTCCATCTGGTTCAGTCTGTTCATTTTTGCACAAGAGTTATACAACGCCTACGCATACTCAATTATTCGGCCGATGTTTACTGCGTTCGCAACAGGCCCTCTCTTGCACAAACGTTACTGCCTCTAGATTCCGTTGGGCAGTCTCATATATGTATCTGAACTAACACACTATTGGCTCCCAGCTTCCAAAAATGCCGCGTATCCACGGCACGTGAAATCTGGAAGTAAAATGTTTGGCGATAGAACGCGTCTCGGTAATAACCGTTTCTCAAATAACAATGGACCTCTGCCATACAAACTGTGATCCCAACTCTTTGTTGATAGTAGAATCCTTCGTAGCCAAGTAGTCAAAAAATGGTATTTTACTGTGATAACGTAACGAAATTGTATTCATAAACAGTCCAAACTACCTGCATTTTAGCCAATAGTTGGACCAATGGCGTACAATATCAATCTGAAGGGAACATTGTAACAATAGAAATAACTCCTCCAATTACTTGAACAACAATTGTAACTTTCTGAGTTGGAAGACCATTTCTTACGTAACCAATATTTACATCTTGTGTAATATTATCTCCCCCAATCGCAAGCGCGCCAGTCGGATTGTACGTAGCAGTAATTGTAAATCTATTAGGCGGATTGACACCAGGCATTGCGGAAAAAGCCAGACCACCAACAAGTGCGAGTGGAATTGGGGCTGCGGCGAGTCCACGTGCAACTGGAGCAACTGCACCAGGAGCAGGCGGCCGCACAGCCGCCATTGCGTAAGGAGCAACTCCAAGTTGTTGAACAGCACCAGCACCAAGAACAGTACCAGGAACAGGATCACCAGCTGTAAGTAGCAAATCTATCAGTCCATCTGCTACATCTTCTAATGTTGTACCACCTCCGCCAACACCTGGATCAATGGAAAACATTTCGGTGCTTTCAATATTAGGCAACAAGTGATGCACATCGTTGGTTATTGTATATCCAGCGGGATACGAAGCGTTATTTCGTGCATTGTACGTGGCGTCATTTGTTTGATAAAAATTAAGGCCTACGTCTAGCCTTATCTTTCTGATCGAGGCAAATTCTTGACGCAACGATGAAGGGAATATTAAAAATTCCTCTAGGCTCACGAGAGTTTGCAACCGAAGCCGATCGATCCGGAATGTAAGAAAATTCTGGGAAGTAACCTAAATGTCCATGCTTTAACATATGCTCTTTGAGAGAGCCAGTTGCTGCGTTAACATTTCGTCCGACAGCATAAAACGAGTAGTTGCAATTAAGTGCAACGTTGTGCCCAGGTCCTCAAGCAGGAGGAGGGATTTGGGCAAGCAATAACCGGCTTAGTTCTTGTAATGCCATATTTCCGCTATTTTGTAAGTGCTGATGCAATTGTTGTGCAGTCAATTCCTTAGCACCCGTGTCCCATTTCACCCCAGTGAACGTATAACGTGCGACTGTTGCGGCTGGCGCTACTGGTGCTGCTGCCACTACTGCTGGTGCACCTGCCGCTGGTGGTGCTGCTGCTACTGGCCCGCCTGCTCCTGCTCCTGCGGCTACTGGTGCTGGCGCTCCTGGTGGTGGTGCTGCCACTGTCGCTACTGCTGGTGCACCTGCTGTTGGTGGTTCAATATCAAGTGTCGCCCCAACAACAGGTACCGCCGCTTCAATTTGGAACGAAACGGTACATCAAGAACGCAATGCATTGAACGCTTTTAACAATGGACATGCGCTTCCCCCTTAAATAAATAAAAAATCAACGATAGACTACCACTCAGAAACACTGCTGCTTGATGAGCAACACTCAGGCACCTCATCACCATCTCTGTTCAATTTGTTCGCATAATTGTGCCTTTTCAAAGTTTCATTCACAGCGTCATCAATCACTCAACATTATTGAGATCGTCAGATGCGGTTACATTCTCATTTTTAGCAATTAGGCCATCGGCAGGAATCTCTAAGACTGGAGGATTTTCATCTCCTGCGGCGACAGCATTGCCGTGCGTAGCAACATCAGTATTCTCTGGCGGCGGACAGTACAACAATTGACGCAATTGACTCAAAAAAGTCTCAGCAAACCTAAGTTGGTCACTTGTCGCGTCTTCAATAACATCACCTTCGTCGAAAGATTCCTCCTCTCGTTCTGCATAAATTTCGTTTAACCACCTTGTCGCTAGATCGTTATACACCGTGACCCACCCACCTTCCAGATATTGTAGTTTATTCCTCAATTCAGCGAGTTTAGCCCCATCTGGTAAAACCCTGGATGCCGCAATATGCTCTACAATAGGTCGTCCGTCCCATCTCCAGTAAGGAACGTCTCTGTAGATTTCATTGTTAGCACAAACCACTCTAATATCACCAATCACTAAAAAAACGCTACAAACAAACAACACTCTGAAGGTACCAGCCATAAACACTTCTGTTCTAAAAACAACCTTAGCTGGATGGTACAATTTTTTTTACAAAAAGTAACTTTTTTTACACACGTGCTTCATTTAGGTATCTCCAACTATTTGAGTATACGATGAAAACACTTAAAAAAGTGTTAAAGAAAACTTGTCCGTGTTGCAGTGAATCTGCATGTCCTCGCAGCATGATGTGCTGCTCTTAGCCAAGAAAATCTTTGTTTTTTTAAGATCAACTGATTGTTCCCCATTCAGCTTGACCTCTCGGCAAACACGTTCAACATAATGTAGCTGTACATTCAAATCGGCAGATATTTTTGGACATGTTTCGCCTACATTAAACTTCAATGCGATATGTTTTCTCATGAACGCATGTTCTTCAGGGGATAACACTCTGATATCTATCGTTCCGTCCTTGTTGAGTTGCATAACTAGCCTCGATAAAGCGACACCACTCGTTATATCTCAGTTTAATTAAATTTTTCTACGAAAATCGACAGACTTTATCAGAATATTAATATTATGGAATCCACACCACTACACGCTGGGACTATACATTTTTCAAAATCTCACGCGTAGACCCTGTAATTGGAAGGTAGTACCATTGACTAAATTTATCATACCGTTGAATATTATGTTTAGTTTTTGTTCGTTGATTATATATCAAATGATTGAGTAACACATGAAATCAATTGTAGCATCAGCACATATAGCATTTTGTTGTGTACTAACACAAATCTTTTCAGAATTACCAAAAGTCTTCTGTTCTGATATCGCAATTGTGCAAGATGCGGATAAGTCGAGTGTTTTATCACAAACGCATGTTTGTAGACTAACGCCAGCGAGGTTGGAATGGCAATCTCCATATCAATTGGTCGAAACATTCCGCAATAAACGTGTCGCAGTTGTATTGGGTTCATTCGATCCATGGCATATCGCCCACGAGGCTGAAAGATTATTAAGGTATGTCAATATCATTTTACTCATACCTCTTGGCAATACAGGTGGAGGAAAATGCAGAACAAACAAGGCTTACCGTCTAGCTGCAATCGAGAACGCTATTGGAACACCAGGATTCGAGCGTTATTATTATACTGGATTGTCTGCATGTGCACTACAACAATTATTTACAGAGGATACTTTATCTAACTGTGTAATGATGAAGTCGATCTTTGGTAAACTACAGTTTTTTCACGTAATTGGTCAAGATGTCTACGAAAAGTTAAATGTATGCATGACTAGACTACCAGGAACTAAATTACGCGATGGAGACAACAATAATTATTCTTGCGCGCTTCCATCACAAGGTTTTTTAGTCCTAGAACGTCAACCAGATGCACGCCTTGCACGTCAACCAGATGCACGCCTTGCACGTCAACCAGATACACGCCTCGCACGTCAACCAGATACACGCCTCGCACGTCAACCAGATACACGCCTCGCACAGCTGTTGGGAGTATCGCCTATTATCATACCTGACTCGCTGAGCGCCATTTCAGATTGTTGCTTATCACCACTTAAAGACTACCCTTGCTTCTTTGTCACCCAAAACGTTTCGTTTTCGTCAACTACTATAAGAATAATTTTACCATTCATAGCATTGCTACAGCGCGATCTATTCAACAAAGCTCAACGCGCTTATTTGTCCATATGTCGATATGACGTATCTAACAATAACTGCATGGCGACTGTAACAGGTACAACGATTAATGACACAATAACATTCTTAAAATATTGTACACCACAAAAAAGCTATATAAAAATTGGACGAATGAACAATGGATATCTCGAAGGATGTTGGAACCGAGAGTATGATGATCCAGCCATTTTAATTGGGACTGTTATATTATGGCCATTTGCCAGAATATTAGGTCTAAGGTTTCGCACTTTGTATACGCTGGTACAACTCGACCTGTACCAGCTTTACTCGTTAATGCACACCAGTTCAAGTTCGCTGAATCCATTATACGAAAGTTTGACGTCGACTCAAAAAATTTTTAAACTATTGCTGTCGCAGGCTACGAGTGTTGGTAATGGCTGCGTTTGGTAGATGCAATACTAAGAAAGAAATGGAACATATGTTGATGATATGACACAAAATAGTTATGTCTTCATCCAATAAAGCTCAACGCATTTTAAACATAGTCATACACAATAAAATGATAATAAAGCGAATTATACATGATGGAATGATGTATCCATTTAATAGCAAAGACAACGATAGTGCAGGAGACGCTAAAAAGTAAAAAGCGATGCTAGAAAAAACAATATTATCTAACAACCCCGCAAGGAAGATGCCTAAGTATTCTAATAAAGAGAACCATGGTGTTTTTATACATCTTATTTTTCTAAATACTGATATATTGAAAAGCTGCCCACAGAGAAATGCGACAAGACTAGCAACAAGGATTCTGAGCGACGGAACAAACAATCTCATCATAGATTCGTGATTTAAAAATGCCTGTTGCAAAAAAACACTTTCATCAACGAAAGGATTATGCATTATGGAAATTATTAAACTTATGGAGAAAAACGTATAAACCAAGAAACTTAAATAAACACTTTTTCTTGCATAGCTATTGCCATATTTATCTGCGATTATGTTATTAGCAATAAACGTAGTGGTAAACAAAATTGTGCCTAATGGAACAGGTGTTGACAACAACTCATATTTAGTGACATGCAAAACTTCTATATTTGCGATACACACCACAATAGCGTTGTATGTATGTAGTCCGACAATTCCTGCAAATTTGTGTAAAATTTTCAAAAATGTTAACGCAACGCATAGCTCAATAATTGAGAGCCATTCAGGATAAAACGAGTTGCCGGCTTGTATAACCTTTTGCAAAAACAGATCCATTTCTTTTGTATCAAAGCTTAATTTGTACGACGTCTCTTAACACCACACATTACGCAATACTCCCATAGTTTTGGACCATTGTCTCTTCATTTCAGTGTATTAGTTCAGATACATATGAGACTGCGCTGTTCTAGTTCAGATACAGATGAGACGGTCCCCCAGCTTTTACGGTGGTCCTAACAGACGGATTTTGACGAGTGTGGGTAACCCTCGTGTATAACCTTGTGGGCAATTGGGGACGCAAGTATCCAGTCAATTGTCCACATGGTTATG
>JAITIY010000024.1 GCA_031279185.1 Holosporales bacterium | reverse complement strand
GAAAATATGGATATTTTACGAAAATGGGCGTTGGCTGTACTGGTTAAGGCTAAAGATAAGAAGGAGCGTTCTATAAAATCGTTGATGAGACGAAACGCAATGTCGATATCGCATTTAGTTAAATGTATCAAGAAAATATCTCATGCGTAGGCCCTGAGTAATTTTGTTGTTAATGTGTCTTTTTGTATAGTGACGTAGTACAATTGACGAATATAGCTCGAATTAAACAATGACAGCGCATACAATATTAGACATTGCAGATGCTAGATGGTTAGATATATTTTCGAAAAGAAAATGGATAGAGACAACGCGAACTTGCAGCAAACATGTATTCAATGAAGTTGCATGGTCCCACTATTCAATTGTTGAATTTGTGCTTTCAAGCGATGAAGAAATTCAAGTATTAAACAAACAGTATAGGCAGAAAGATAAGCCAACGAACGTATTATCGTTTCCTCTACTAGAGTTTTCTGCTCCGACAAGTGTGGTGTCTACGTTGTTTTTAAGCAATGAATTATTGGGAACTGTTGTATTATCTATAGAAACTGTGTTAAAAGAATCTGTTGTGTTGGATGTTCCTGTGAAAAATCGCGTAATACATCTTATGGTTCACGGAGTGCTTCATTTGTTAGGATATGATCACGAAAAAGATAGTGATGCAATTGTGATGGAGTCTTTAGAAATAGTGATCTTGCAACGGTTAGGTATCCCGAATTTATACGTAAGTGTTTGTTGACAAGTTATTTATGAGCGAATCACGAGGTTTACCTGAAAAAAACACATTCTGGAAGCGTGTCGCGCGCCAGCTAAAGTGCTCATGGCGTTGGTGTTTGCGTAAAGAATCAGATACATCAATAAGAGAAGCGATAGAAGAACTTATAGAAGAAGACGCTGACAGCGGTCTGTCAATTGGAACAGACGAAAAGTTATTGCTAAATAACGTCTTAAGCTTAAAAGATTTGACTGCAAAAGATGTAATGATTCCATATGCGAATATAATTGCGCTTCCGATTTCTGCGACGCAAGAAGAGATTATCGCTATGTTTATTCGTGAAGGAATACAGCAAATACCTGTTTATTCCGGAACAATTGATAACATTGTCGGTGTATTGTCACTAAAACATGTACTTATATTGATAAGCGGTAACGCACGAGCCAGCTTAAAATCAGTTTTGGAAGACATACCTTTTATTGCACCAACAATGAGAACGTTGGATTTGTTGCTTCAGATGCGTGAAACAGGACACCGTATGGCAGTAGTCGTGGATGAATATGGCGGTGTGGAAGGTCTCGTTACATTTGCTTCGCTCATATCTGAGATTATTGGCGATATCCAATATGCAGAAGACCATGGTGAAGATAATCATATTGAAATACAACCGAATGGATGCATTACTTTAAATGCGAGTACTACAATCGATGAACTGAAGGAAGCATTAAAACGAGTATATCCAAATTGTGTGAATTTACTGAAAGGTCATGAAAACGAAGATGTTGAAACTGTTGGAGGACTCGTTACGCTTTTAGCTGGATATGTACCACTACGAGGAGAATTAATTACGCATGGAGAGGGGATTGAATTTGAGATATTGGACGCTGATCCGCGTAAAGTCAAAAAAGTAGCAATACGGAATTTAATTCAAACTGACTCAAGTGAAGAACTACAATAAATTGTGTATAGTGAATTAGCTTAGCTCAATCTGTAGATTGTATATTCAGTTTCCGTCGTTGTTTTTAATGTCATCTAAGTTAGCACTATAACTTTCTGATTTGTTCAAGCCATAGTTTGCGCAAAGACACACAGTTAGCTCTATGGGAGATTTCATAAACAGTAACACGCGCGACAACGTTCGATATTGATTCTTTTGACAATTTCGCATAAAGGACCAACGCTCCACGAAATAAAATTAAATCTTTTTCGTTGCCATTACCGTGCATTTTGTAAAGCCCCAATAGTTCATTTTTATTTTTAACACGAAGTTCATTTAACACGTCTTCCGATGCAAAATTTTCAACAACAATTCTCGTATCTCGCAACGTATTTTGTATTTTAGCAGGACAACAATATAGAGCCATTGCTGCATATTCTTTAATTTGTTTCAAGCATGGTATACGAAAAACCTGGCTTTGATCTATCAATGCCAACACCATTAAATACGTCAACCGTATGATCATTATATGCATGATATACTTAATAAAACGTGTGTATTTCGTTGCATCAATGTATACGATATAGTGCCGTTTTGTCGGATTTCTCACATAGCTTTGCGCCACGTCGTTGCGAATCGCGATGTTGTCACAGTATGATTAAGTGCTAATAATGCGAAAGATACGTGCATAGCTACGAGTACAAACTAGAGGTAACAGTCTAAGACCTGCACTCGAGGCGATTCGAACGCTTGACCTTTGCCTTCGGAGGGCAACGCTCTATCCAACTGAGCTACGAGTGCAAACTGATGTAATCAGGCTATACACGATACGAACAAAGTACAAGTTTTTTTATAACGTACACTCAACATCGCTGTGCTACACACAGCGACGCCAACATAATACTACAGACTGATTCATGCTTTCTCAATACTACATAGACATACTTTGTTTGTTAAAGATTTCTAAAAAAGCTCATAAATGCAAAAGCATCATAAATGCTCGCTCTTTTTTTGAAGATTGCAAGATTTATCATTTTTTAGTTAACTTTCCTTTTGCGGTTTTTGCAGCATTAGAAACAGCTGTTTTTGCAGTGCTTGCAGTATCAGAAACAACGCGAACTACACGTGCTCCAACTGTTTGTCCAGAATCAGCGGCAATTACATCGTTCAGATCTAAGAAGCGTTGTAATATCCCGGAAGAAAACTTAGCTCCAAACGCACCCATTAGCCATACATATTGTGTACAAGCGTTAGCAATATTTTCTCGACCACTAATAGCTTTTTGTTGACAAAGATCTTTTGAGAACGCTGCTTCCTTAGCATGTTTTTTCTTAGTCCATTTATTTACATCATCCTTTCGTTGAGACGAAGATTCCTCCTCATTCGCCGCCTTAAGTTCTTGAAGTATTTCGATATATTCTATAATATCTTCAATCATACGTTTAAGAGCTGCATCAGGATCACTGAGTGCAGCACCAAAATTATTAGCAGCCTTCCGAAAGTCAGGAAAGTAGTCTTTACTCTTCTTCAGAGCACCTTTGTTGTGTGTCTCAAGTCGACTTAACACCGCCTTAGGGCCACATGTCTCATCGCTACACGTTTCATCGCAGACAACATCGCTTACTAACAAAACAAATGAACTTAAACACAACGTAGTAAAAAAAGCAATGTTCTTCATGTTTAGATTCCTTATCGCAATAATGTTTAATATTGTATTACATTATTACGTAAAAGTATTAATAAAAGATTAACATATATTTAAGCGCTAAAACCTAAGCTGATATCTAGCTTATTTGCATAAATAGTCCATATCATTGCGTTGTACTACAACACACTTAACGCCAAGGACAATTGCGGCAAGTGGTTAACGAGGCGGCAAGAAACAATAGATTTTTTACCAGACATAAGGAATTTCGAGAGTCGATAATGGGGTTCTTGACGAATACTTGGAGAGTAACTGCAGATGCTATGCGAGTACGCATTAATGATCATTCCAGACGCTGCAAAAATCCGTGGTTTCAGGTTTCAGGTTAGATCTGTATCTTCCTGAATGGCAGCGATCTCTTCAATGGACAGTTTGGTGCAGTGGCTGACTGTTTCTGGAGGGATTCCTGCGGCTAGCATGGAACGTGCAGTTTCTTTTATGCCTTCTTCCTTGCCTTTCGCTTCACCGATAGCGATGCCCCTTGCTTCACCGATAGCGATGCCCTTTGCTTCACCGATAGCGATGCCCTCCTCCAGCCCTTCCTCACGAGCCACAGTCAT
>JAITIY010000021.1 GCA_031279185.1 Holosporales bacterium | reverse complement strand
CTTGTGCATTATCAAAGTTGCATATTCCTTTGTGGGGTTCATCTGAGATAGCGGCGAATTTGTTTGAAAGCATATATTGCTTATCCTCTATTCGCGGATTTGAAGATGTTACTAATATTGGCAACAAGGCGTTTTATTCCTGCAGTGGACTAACAACAGCTTCATTTCCTAATGTGGTAAACGTAGGGTCTATGGCATTCACCGCCTGCACAAATTTAACAACAGCTTCATTTCCTAATTTAGTAAACATTGGAACCACGAACGATAGGAACGGAATATTTGAAAAATGCAATAATCTAGCGACAGCATACTTTCCAGTTGTCGTAAGCATTGGCAACAAGGCGTTTTATAACTGCAGCGGTTTAACACAATTAACGCTGTCTGACTCTCTGCAAAGCATTGGCGACGATGCGTTTTATTACTGCAGCTGGCTAACACAACTAACACTACCTGACTCTCTGCAAAGCATTGGTGACAGGGCGTTTTATAACTGCAGCTGTCTAACACAACTGACACTACCTGACTCTCTGCAAAGCATTAGTTTCGAGGCGTTTCGTAACTGCAGCGGTCTAACACAGCTAACACTGCCAAACTCTCTGCAAAGCATTGGCAACTATGCGTTTGTTGACTGCAGTGGTCTAACACAACTAACACTACCTGACTCTCTGCAAAGCATTGGCGACTATGCGTTTGTTTCCTGCAGAAGTCTAACACAATTAACACTGCCTGACTCTCTGAAAAGCATTGGTTTCGAGGCGTATGGTTTCTGCAGTGGTAACACACACCTAACACTACCTGACTCTCTGCAAAGCATTGGAAACTGGGCGTTTCGTAACTGCAGCGGTATAACACAACTGACACTACCTGACTCTCTGCAAAGCATTGGCAACAACGCGTTTGTTGACTGCAGTGGTCTAACACAACTAACACTACCTGACTCTCTGCAAAGCATTGGCAGCTATGCGTTTTCTAACTGCAGCAGGCTAACACAGCTAACACTACCTGACTCTCTGAAAAGCATTGGTGACAGGGCGTTTTATAACTGCAGCGGTATAACACAACTGACACTACCTGACTCTCTGCAAAGCATTGGCAGCTATGTGTTTTATAACTGCAGCGGTCTAACACAGCTAACACTACCAGACTCTCTGCAGAGCATTGGCAACTATGCGTTTTATAACTGCAGGGGTATAACACAGCTAACACTACCAGACTCTCTGCAAAGCATTGGCAACTATGCGTTTGTTGACTGCAGTGGTATAACACAACTGACACTACCTGACTCTCTGCAAAGCATTGGCGGATCAGCATTTCATCACTGCAGCAGTCTAACACAACTAACACTGCCTGACTCTCTGCAAAGCATTGGCGGATCAGCGTTTTATAACTGCAGCAATCTAACACAACTAACACTACCTAACTCTCTGAAAAGCATTGGCGGATCAGCGTTTTATAACTGCAGCCATCTAGTACGACTAACACTACCTGACTCTCTGAAAAGCATTGGTTCCGGGGCGTTTTCTAGTACACAAATCAGAACGTTAAGCATCAACAGTTTTGGTGAAATCACCAGCATTTTTAGCAAACTTGTTGTCGGTAGCTTCGTGACAGGTTTGCTTACAACTTTGAACGTTATAATTAAACAAATTCAAGATGATACGACCGAAACGCTAATCGCGCGTGTGCAAGAAATTTTAACTCTAACAAAAAGCGCAAATACTATCCTCGGCAAAGCCAATCTACTGTGCATGCTCGATGTGTCAGCCACCGGAATAACTGCCGCCTCATGCCCGCCAATCGCAGGCGATATCGATTGGCAGATAGTTTACTAAAGCTATCCATTCAGCAAGTAAACTAAAGACGATAAAAAACCGTTGTTGATATCAAAATAATGACTGAAGCTTAGAGTATACACCTGACAATATATCAATTGATAAATCATGAATTAATATTACTTTTTTCCTTGAAGTATGACCATGAACAATGTGTATGCTTGATTGTGGAATCTTTAATCGTCGAGATAACATATAAATAACACTTTGGTTTGCTTTTCCTGCCTCTGGCGCTGCTGTAACGTATATATTCCAAACAAAGACTTCGTCAGAACCTTTTACGAATTTCCCAACTCTGTCAGCAGATGCCTTTGTTGTAACTTTTATAGAAAAAGAAATGGATTTTCCATCAAAGCGACATATCAAACTATTTATACAAATTTCCTCTTAAACTATCGATTTTAACAACAGGAAATACGTCGGCTAGCTTATTCAACAACTCATCCTGACTGAAATATAATCGTTTACCAGTTTTTCTTTCCTTCCATTCAAAGATTCCGTCAATAGACTTCAAGCCACAAATAACCTGATAAGGGACACCGATTAAATCCATATCAGCAAATTTAATCCCCGCACTCTCGTCACGATCATCGTATAATACTTCAAGGCCCATGTTCAGAAGAGTACCATACAGTGATTCAACAACATTTTGAATTGACGTATTTTGCCGTTTTATAGTAATCAAACCAACATGAAATGGCGCAATAGCGTCAGGCCAAATAATTCCATTTTCATCATGGTTTGCTTCTATTGTAGCAGCCACTAACCGAGAAACTCCAATTCCGTACGAACCCATTTCTGGATAAAACGCATTTCCGTCCTTGCCAATTACGAATAATCCCATTGACGCTGAGTACTTTTTTCCAAAATAGAAAACGTGTCCTACCTCAATTCCTCTAGCAGACCGCAGTCTTTCCTTTGGAACTGGGCATGTTTCTGTATCATGTTTTTCATCAGCTGCTGTGTAGAGTTCATTAATATCTGCGAAAGTAATTTCTCCGTTTAGTAGTATTTTATCATAATCGCTGTCGTAAAATATTTCACTCTCACCAGTTTGAGCTATAACATGAAATTCGTGGCTAAGATCTCCACCTATTGCACCAGCATCAGCACGAACAGGAATTGCTCGTAGTCCGATGCGAGCGAATGTTCGCAAATATGATGACATTACATTTTTGTACGTTTCAACTGCGGCTTCTCGTGTCACATCAAAAGAATACCCATCCTTCATCAAAAATTCTCTTCCACGCATAACACCAAAACGAGGGCGAATTTCGTCACGAAACTTCCAGTGAATTTGGTAAAACATTACTGGCAATTGTTTGTAACTTTTAATAAATTGCCTAGCAAGATCTGTCACAACTTCTTCATGCGTTGGACCATACAGCATTTCTCGATCGTGACGATCTTTTATACGAAGCATTTCCTTACCATAGTCGTCATACCTCCCGCTTTCCTGCCATAATTTTGCAGGCTGTACTGTTGGCATCAATATACGATGCGCCCCAATTGTATCTTGCTCTTCAGCTATGATGCGTTCGATTTTAGACAAAACTCTAAAACCAAGTGGCAACCAACTATAAATACCATTGCATGTTTGGTTTATCATTCCAGATCTAAGCATCAGACGATGCGAAATTATCTGAGCTTCTGCAGGATCTTCTCTTAACGTAGGTATGAAATACATAGATAATTTCATGACGATATTACAACACACGGTATCATGCGCTGACTGTAACAAACAAATGTATAAGCTGCAATTACGCCTAATACATAAAATAAGTACATAGGTGAAAACCGTCACAGCATTGCAAGACAACATACAATGTTGTGATCTAGTGGTGCATTAGATTAAATTCAGTGCTAGGCTTTGTGGTAGTAATAATTTATATTCCAGTAAAATGCTCACGTATATTGGTCGTCATACTTTGGCGTTTTGTGATTCATGTGGACGATACATCATTTTTTTATACAACGTCTTCATCAACGGACTTCGGCCACCGTATTATTGGAAACAAATGATGTGCCAACTTATGGATGTTGGTTTTTGTTCATTACCTGTGATAGGACTTACATCGATTTTTACAGGAGCTGTCTTAGCACTACAAAGTTACACTGGATTTTCTAGATTTTCTGCTGAAAGTGCCCTCCCAATGTTAGTTGTTTTGTGTATAACACGAGAATTAGGACCAGTGATCGCAGGTTTGATGTTTGCAGGACGAGTCGGCGCCACAATGGCAGCAGAAATTGGTACAATGAAAGTAATGGAACAAATTGACGCGCTATCAACACTATCAACGTGCTGCTATCGCTTCCTTTATTGGCCACGTATCTTGGCAGGATTACTAACACTGCCGTTATTGGTTTTTATTTGTGACATTATAGGAGTTTTTGGAGGATTTCTAGTATCAGTGTATCAGTTAGACTTCAATGCAGTACAGTACATCAAGATGACCGTGCAATTTCTTCAAGCTGAAGACATAATTTCTGGTTTGATTAAAGCTGCTTTTTTTGGGTTAAGCACGGCGTTAACCGGATGTTTTCAAGGCGCCTGTTCGCTTGGAGGTGCTGCAGGAGTTGGACACGCTACGAGAAACACTGTTGTTATGTCCTCCATTACAATATTTTTTTTAAACTATCTGTTAACAACAATTATTTTCAGTAAATAACTATAGGAGTACGTGTGCTATCTGTTCGTAATTTACATGTTACTTTAGGAAATAGACAAATACTAAAAGGTGTAGACTTTGACTTAAAAGACGGAGAATCATTAGTAATACTTGGGTGCTCTGGCACTGGGAAATCTGTATTATTGAAAAGTATATTGGGGCTTATCCCAAAACAATATGGAAAGATTGTTGTTGATGGTATTGATATAGATCAAGTACATAAAGATGAAAGATCAAAAATTCTTAGTAGCATTGGTATGCTTTTTCAAGGCGGAGCACTGTTCGATAGCCTTCCTGTGTGGGAAAACGTCGCGTTTGGGCTTATTTATGGTCGTGGAATGAAGTTGCAAGACGCGAAAGAAATTGCTATAGACAAATTAACACTTGTTGATCTTGATAAACAAATCGCGTTACTGTATCCACCTGCTTTATCCGGCGGAATGTTAAAACGTGTTGGACTGGCTAGAGCTCTCGCTTCCATGCCACGCATTATATTTTTTGATGAACCAACAACTGGATTGGACCCTATTACTAGTAATATTGTTAATGACTTAATTGTGAAATATGTTAAGCATTCTGATTTAGGTGCAATTACTATTACTCATGATTTAACATGTTTACGAAAAATTGCTGACACAGTAGCATTTTTGTTTGATGGCAAGATTATATGGACTGGTTCGATTCAAGGCATGGATTGCACAGAGAATCCCTATGTTAGACAATTTATCGATGCAATACCTATTGGACCACTAACTACGAAAAAACATCTAAAATAGTTCTACGTCCGTTATATATACACACAATCGCGAAAGATTTGTGAGCAGTGAGTCAAAATCGTGTTGTACACAGCACTCAGATTTTGATTCACGCATCATTTTTGTTGTTATTTCAACAACGCTTCGGCAGAGGCAAGTAGTTGGTGATATTTAGCGAAGGAATCTGCATTTTCAAATATAGCATCATATAAATCTCGCGACAAAAACGAACGTATATTACAAAAAATTTCATTAAGCGACTGGAACGTTGTTCCATCTTGGCCAACAACACATTTACGATATCCATATCCGAGGTAACCCGCTAATGTAGCGAATTCTTTTTGTAACGCTGCAGCGTTTAGTTCGATAACACTGACGTCGTCAGGGCTGTCAGTCTCCAATATTGCACCTTTAGCGGTTTCACGAACAATCGAATAAAAAGTTTTGCATTTCATATTTGCTGGATCATAGGTATAGCCTATAAAATTTAACAACAGCTGAGCACCACATTCGAACAAGATACTATTAAACAAGCTGTAAATAGACGCTCCATACGGATGGTCATTTACGCTATAACCTAAGCTAGCAGGGTCCGCAGGCGTAACTAATTGAATTTTTTGTAAATTTGATAGAATTCTCGCTATATTGACTGGTAACATTTCCGTCACAGCAAATTCAATAGCATTACTTGCCGCTGTTGCTTTAGAAAGTAAAGCAAAATAACCAGAAAATATGCCAGCGCTGTCAGTATATTGTGTTAACAACGCACGTATTCTATCAACAAATGGTGCTGTAAGTGTTTCGTACATATGAGTGGCATCAAAATCAACTAAGCCATCAATTGCGTTTTTTACATCAAAAACTAAGTCAGTCTGTTTCATCAAAAAGTTATCGTTCCCACTAACTATGTGATGTATATAATTTACTATGCGACGTGTATAATCTAGCACTGAGCAATTTGTGCGTTCATATAAGAACCAACTGTCATCCGTCGCCGCTGGTTCAGTATCCGTCTCTGTCTCTGTCGGTTCAGCAAATAAACTTTGAATCTTAGCGGCAAGCGATGTTTGATCAGTTATCCCAGGAATGCCTGTGAGCCTGTTTAACAATGGGTCAATATAAAGTCTACGGTCTAACGCGAACGTATTCACTTCTGGTGTATTGTAAAGTGCTGCAAACAAAGCATTGTAATCAAACCAGTCCCACCTAATAATGCATTTGTCTGGATAAAATGCATACACTGCGTCAGCCATTGTAGCGAACAATACTGTATTTATCGCGTCAACGAGCCCGTTAAATGCTACTGGCGAATTGTTCTTGATTGCGGCGAAAAGAGTCATTTTCTCCAATGTATCATTACGTGAACCAACGATTCTGTTTATGTACATATGCAATTGTTCTGATGGTGATAAACTGGGGAGTTCGCTAATTAATGCAGCAACGGTTTCATTCGTGCTAGCAGTAGGAACAACGAATTGGCCAATAACTGGATACATGCCAAGCATATTACGCAGTAGGATGAGTTTGTTTGTGTGAAATTCGCTAGTATTGCCTATTTGTTTCATCATTCCAAACACACTTGTAGGAGCCGCAAACGTAAAATTACTACCAATTTTTTGCAAAAATGGATCAATAAATTTAGTTTTGAAGACGTTATGTAAACAATTCATAACTGTTAATCCATCTGATACATATGAACCAATATAAAGATTGCGTAATGTTTCACCACCAGAACTAGATGCTTTATCAGCTAACAATGGAACCCAAGACATTAAATAGTTAACTATTCGCGATAAATCTACGACTTGTTCGGATGTGGCAATATCAGATACAAGTGCGTTACATGACGCAATTGTTGATTGCAAACGACTATTTTCATAAGGAAGTTCTATGGTGACGCCATTGAATAAACCAGCTACAGTACCATACACAGCATTTAATGCATCAAAAACATTATCTAACGAACATGGCGCAGATACAACTGCAGCGCGTAGATCATTGAAGTGGCATTCTAATGTTGATATTTGTCCAGCTAGTGTTATCAAAGCGCCTTCACTAAACATACTGACTGTCCCGCTTATATACCGAGAAATAGAGCGCAATAGTGAACATACTGTAAATGGATCTATAGAATAATAATCTGTATCTATTCCTAAAACCTTATTCATTTGACTGTATGCTTCAGGTGCATTATCTATTCTTGTGAGTTGATTACAATACTCTACTAATGCGCTTTGTCCTACGTTTGTTATCTCGTCTGATACTGCTTCAATGTCAAACGGCGATGCATCAAGTGCAGAATATATCTTGCAAGCAGACATTAATTTTGATAGACTGGCCCTTGCTTGCTCTTGGTTGTTGTTGTTTTGTATGAACTCAAGAATTGTAAGTAGATTGTCAGCTGTGGCCGTAGTAACAGAAGATAACGCCCCCCACTCAGCTAACTTTTGCGCGTCAGCTACCAAGTTTATTATAGTTACGATCAACTCATTAGCAGATTGGTATTGTACGGTATAATAATCACTTAAAACTGTTTTTGCTTTTTCAACTTGTGTAAGACGATCCGTTGTCTCAATAATCCATTTTAATCGAGACCACAGTGTTGTTCCGTGTTGTTGTGCCGTATTAGTATACTCTCCAAATTTATCGAGTAGAATGCTTCTAGTTATTAAGTATAAAATTTCGTTACGTCGTCCGCATATTGTCAAATTTCCTATCTCAGCTCCAAGATATCCAAAATATTCAGGATGTTTCACCAAAAGAGATGATAATTGTGTAATGCTATGAGTGTCCCCATCAGATTGTACCAAGATATTCAATATACGACTCAAGACATATTGCGGAATTTTGCTACATAATTCCTCATTACCAAAAATAGCTTTTACTGGAGCAAGGCAACTTATTTTGTTGCTAAGAACGTCTAGTTGATCTTTTATTGCCGTCATAGTGCTAGCATTGACATTTCCACATATTGTCAATAGTATTGCGTACTTTAAATTTGATGATTTAGACATGATGCACTTTGATTTTGTTATACTCATTAAGAACTGTAAGATACTACTGTTTAAGAAATGGTTAATACGGCAATTAAAAACTAACATTGACACATGACCAATCATTAACTATGAATAGTTAACGTTTATATCGGTATAGCAATGTGAATTTTTGACAAAGCGAAGTAGGGGCTGTTGAATGCATTTTTTCGATACAAAAGAGTTTTTATTATGGAGCAATCGTGCGTTTAGCAAGTCGTGTTTATCATGCAAACAATTGTTCTCGAAAATTCATATTGGCAACTGTTACTTGCTTTCAGGTGTTTTTCTTGTCTTGTATGTACTGTTTGGAAATTTCCCACTAATGGCAACATTACTGCTTTTGAGTGTTGCCGCCAGAGATACTGTTCTACTTGATGAAAATTTTGTCTATGACAAAAACATGCTTCGTTTTAGTAAAGCCTACAATTTTTTTATTTTTGCCATAGTAGCATGGTATTTGTGTTCGAAAGATACATTGCCCCCAAAACCGTTGTTCTGCCTACTATTGGCCGGTGTTTGCGGTTTGCAACTCTATAATGGGCCTAAAAGTTTGATTTATTGCGTAGTAAGAACGTTACTCATCGCGCCTATTGCTCTTTGCTTGTATCGGATTTCTGAGCATGACAGCCTTCCTCATCCGTTGGATTTTCACTGCTCGTCTATTTTTATTGGCGTTTTGTCCTGTTTGGCTCTCAACTGCTATATCATGGCATTTATCACCAAACATAAGTATTCCTTCTTATTATCGATAAACGTTGTTTTTTTATTAGCTATGTTTGGTGGTTTGTCTTTTTACTCAAAATGACATAACCGTGCGCTGTCTTTTGACAAAAACAACGAGATATCAACAATTGACGATCGTTAATAAAACCCTTGCTATAGTCAATCACACATCTTTTCCCTCATCTGCCCCGGACCAACACATTAAACGGTAACTCCGCAAAAGAAAGTTAGGTGGCTGTATTAGTTCAGATACATATGAGACTGTTTTATAGAGTTTGATGCTGTTGTTGTTTGCGGAAATGTTGTGGGTAACTCGAAGAGTTATCCACAATATATTCCGCAAAGTATAAAGCAAAAACCT
>JAITIY010000052.1 GCA_031279185.1 Holosporales bacterium | reverse complement strand
GTATTCATGGATGACGCGTTTCTTGAAATAAAAGAAGTTAAAGCGGCGATGGAAACGTTGAAATATATCAGCGCCGATGATGATGTCAGAGCGATTGCAGATTTACGACAAAAGACGATTAACGATTACAACAGCGAAATGACTGTGGCTCGTGAGGAAGGGCTGGAGGAGGGCATCGCTATTGGTGAAGCAAAGGGCATCGCTATCGGCAAGGAAGAAGGCATCGCTATCGGTGAAGCAAAGGGCAAGGAAGAAGGCATCGCTCTTGGCAAGGAAGAAGGCATCGCTCTTGGTGAAGCAAAGGGCCTCAAAGAAGCCGCCCGTTCCATGCTAGCAGCAGGAATCCCGCCAGAAACCATTAGTCACTGCACCAAACTGTCCATTGAAGAGATCGCTGCCATTAAGGAATATACAGACCTACCCTGAACCCCTGGATTTTGCAGAGTCTGGAAATTATCATTAATTCGTACTCGCATAGCATCTGCAGTTACTCTCCAAGTATTCGTCAAGAATCCCATTATCGACTCTCGAAATTCCTTAGGTCTGGTAAAAAATCTATTGTTTCTTGCAGCCTCTTTCTTGCCGCCGCGTTAATCGTCATCTTTTGTGGATAATCCAAAAGAGACGGTCCAAAACGTTGCAATTGTTATAATTGCGATCATTTTTCTCACCAACATTTTGACAAACGCTCAAAACACACGGCTTTAAAAATTTTTCATACGTAGGCAGGAAACAACAGATGCAACAACAAATCCCAAAACGATGCGAGTGCAGCATGAACACTTCACGTACATTCGTAACAATAAAATACTCGTCTGAATTTTTCTCATAGCTATTATCAACCTACGTCAGCTGTCGCAGTTCATGCTATAAAGATACGACTTATCATAAAATGATCCCGTCAACAACCACAGCCATTTAGTGAAACCGCATCCAACAACGCAATAGATTGTTCTAGCAATTTGTCTTTATTCTCAGACGAAGTGCTCTGGACATCAATTTTGAATTGAAAATAAAGTTGCTGCACAAATCGTTGATATGCAGCGCGCGCTACTTCACGTTGTATATGAAGCAACTTTGATCTGTTTATTTCTTCTATTTTTTCAACAGCTCCAGCTACCTCAGCATAAAAACAATCGTTATCTAACCGATACTCAGTCCATATATCAACAATTTTGCTAGGCAGACTTGAAGCAATTTTATTAATATTTGTCAACTCATCTAATACATTAGCTTTTTCTATTGTCACACTGTTGATTGATGATGAAATTGCATCGCCATGATTCTCTAAGATTTTCGAGGTTTTCCCCAAACCTTTTTTGAGGAATAACCACACTAGTCCTATGAAACTTAACAATATGTAAAAATTTTCATCTAATAAAATACTTAGCACACTACACGTTATTGCATTTCAATAAAATATTTACAAAATTTTCGTCCACGTTGATTAATATCTCGCTTTTTCGCTCTAGCGCCGCACGTTTTCGAGCAAATAACTTGTTCGCGTTTGAAATTTTTGATTCCTTAATCGCATTTAATTCAGACAACTTTGTGTTTTTCTGACAAATAGCTAACTCTGTATTTTGCGAAATTTTCAAATCGTACTCATTCTTCAACTTCCGAATAGATTCTTTTATTTCACGAATACGTTCGTTATCACCATAAATACGTTTTTCCCTTGCATCGAAAATAAATAAAATCCTTTGCAAGAAAACTTTTTTCACGACAATGAACAAAGAAAAAACACATAACAGCAACCAAAAAATTTGTGACGAAAAAGTAGAGATATCTAGTTGCGGTAAATTCATTAATCTAAACCATCTCTAATTACTGATTAAAATCATAAATGCGATGACAAACGCCAGCAAACCAATAGCCTCGGTAAATCCACCACCAATCATTGCAATAGTAAACAAGTCTTTTTTAGCACCAGGGTTACGTCCGATTGATTCGCATGCTGATGAAAAAATTTTCCCCAACCCCAACCCAACGCCAAACAATGCGAAGGTAGCTAACCCAGCGCCAATAACGCGTGCCGCAGCAACGTCCATACAAAAACCAAAAATACAACTATACCTATATATACTACTCCATATGCATAACGTCATTCAAGTATATGCAGCTAAGAATAGTAAATATATATGCTTGCAGAATTGCCACGAAAAGTTCAAAAGCCAACATTACAATATTTATAAGAGTAGGAAAAATAAAGGTGCACTTTAGAATGTCATGGAACAGCACAACACAAGAAACTGCACCGCCAGAAATCATCTTTAGTATAATATGTCCAGCAGTCATATTAGCACACAACCTTATCGACAAACTGATTGGCTTCAGTAAATACGATATGATTTCTACAGGAACTAATATTGGCATAACCAAAATAGGGATACTTGGTGGACAAAAGTGGCGGAAAAAATGCATTTTATTACGCATTATCCCGACAAATGTTATTCCGATGAAAACCAACATAGACAACACAAAAGTCACAACAATCTGGCTCGTTGGAGTAAATGAGTATGGAATTAAGCCAATTATATTAGTGCTTAACACAAACATACACACAGTGAAGATGTATGGGAAATACTTAATTCCTTCTTTGCCTACTTGATCAACAAGAACATTATTTACAAAATGAAATAAAAGCTCGCATGCAGACTGTTCTTTTGTAGGAATTAATTTTTTACCTTTTGTACCAAAATGAAAAAATAAGCAGACTAAAACCGTGGCTACTACCATGTAAAGCGCTGAATTTGTAAACGAAATATCAATCCCTGCGACAGATAAATCAACAATTTTTTTCACTTCAAACTGATGCAATGGACTAGACATGCACTAATTTCACTTTCTTATATACAATTTATGTTCATCATCACTATTGTACATATAACTGTGCAAAATTAAAATATGTATATAAACGACTCACATCTCACCTAGCATTAACTATACAACTATAAATTAATCATTGCCATACAGTACATCCTTTATTAAGACATATACATGTAAAATAAGTAAAAAGTACATTATAAACTACACGTATAACTTTGTTGAAAAGATCATGGACAATTATTCTTAGCGCAATACTACGCTTTGGTATATGCGGAGAATTTGTATATTCAGCAGATGTTATTACTAATGTAATCAAGCGCATACATGATGAAAATCATAATGACATATCACTTTCAGATGTGCAAAGTCTATCCAGCACAGAATCCAAAACATTAATAATTGAATTGGCTAGTGTGACGTATGCCTTAGAATCTAACGGGATTGATCGTTCTGATTTAAACAAAACAAGACAAGATATCGATCAAGCACTATTGTTACGCCATTTCGCTGAAAACGAAATGATAATGTCAGCTTACGGGAAAATACAAAAAATATTACATTTATTAAACAATATTATAGCAAGCATCGGTTCGTTTGAGTATTCCGCTATTGAAGAACTTGCTAACGACGAAAATGTTTTAGATAACGCTAACCAAACTACAGGAAGTGTATTTTACGCTATCTCAAAGATCTTTGAAGAAAACTCTTATATAGGAAAAACATCAGATGAACCAAAACAACTTAACGAGAACAACGAAGTGCCCACATTATTCGGATCGATTAACCATATACTACATACCATACGCCAGGCACCATTACGAACCACTAACGGTACACTACAAACACTGAGATCACAAAATTACGAAAACATTGACAATTCAGCAGAATGCAGCGCTGCGGATGTTCTCTTTGCTGTAACGCAAGTAGGATCACGTGGCATATCATCTAATCTTGTAACTGAAATAGCATCCATTGATAACGTTACAAACACACCAACAACAGTACTCAAAAGTTCTGTGTGTTGGAACATTGTTTTTGGTAATGATGATGAAAGCACTAATCCAGAAGGTCCGCTTATTGCTCAATTACAAGCTGCAGGACTTGCTCAGGAAACTTTAAATAATGTAGCCTTGTTAGACGTTTTTAAGACAATAACAAGTAAGTTTACAGAGGCTAGCAACGAAAATAGTATTAACGTATACAAACTAGCAATTCCAACAACTGCAAACAAACTGGTAAGACTTGATCGACTAAATACTGAAATAGTTCAATCAATGAGTACAGATTCTACGCTAACAATTCAAGAATGCTTAGCTTGCTTATTATCTGAAGTTACGTTAGACGCAGTTAAGCAAGAAACACTAGTGAATACAATAAAACAACGTTGTAGCGACATTCTGTTACTTCTATTACAAGAAACTCCAACGGAACAAATAGATCCACAAACTCCTGACTCTGATAGCGAACAAGAGCAACCTGACGAAATCAACGAACAATGTTGCAAAGATGTATTATCGACAATCAACGAAATCAACAATGCCATGTTTGTCACTTCTCACATCTTTAGCACATTCGCTAGTCTTAGCGAAAAACATATATATACAGTTACAGCTGAACTAATCGAGAACATTACACTCGTAAAAGGTACGTTTAGCACGTTGTACGCAACGTCTCCAGAAGATGAAACAACAATACAAAAATTAACAAAACTAGCAAACACGATAAACGTAATGAATACTTCATTGCAAACTATTCTGGGAATAGATATACCGTTACTTACACAAGATCCAGAGATTCTAACAACTTATTGCGACGCAGTAGCAACAATGCAACCGCAATTTGTTTCATACTTGCTACGTATTGAAGAAGCAATAAAACAACTCGGCACATATATTGAGGAAGTAGACGCATCAGCACTAGTAAATTATACAAACATAAACGAAGAAGATTTTAATAAACTTGGTAATTTCCTAGACGTAGTAGCAAACCTTTTCACAAACGTTATAATACCTGACAGTTGTCATGATATTTTCCAAAATAAGTGCAGTAATTTTAGCTCTTTTGCCGAAACAATAGCATCAATCAACAGTCATATAGACGCAATCAACACAACTTTTACTAACATAAATTATTCGTTTCATATTACTTCAATAAACACGAAATTAGCACACATACGAGAACATCAATTGTTAGCGGATCAAATAAAAACGATTGATCAACGTATCTTCGAATGTATGCATAAATTATCTTTATTTGATCCACAAAATCCAAAAAATGTACTTGTGGACATCGCGGATAACATATATGCACAATATACACCTATACAAGTTCCAACAATTGAATGCGATCCCTGCTCGTTCATCGCAGGTTCATTGATACACAGCCTTCCATCATCTTTGATGTATATACTTGATACAATAGGAAATATAAACGCATACATAGCTTATGTAGACCCAGATGATGAACAACTTAGCATCACCAAATTAGGAATCATGCACGAGCTGCTAGTTGATATCCAGGACACGCTTTCAATAGAAATTCCCGCCAACATACACTGCTCATTTACTGCATGTTTACAACCTGATGACGTAAACGATATCACTACATATCTCCAAACGCTTATTTTAACCATACAAAATTCAACAGCTATAGGAATTCAACGTATCCTACAAATCATTGATCATATCGACACTTGCGCTCAATACAATACAATTCACAAAAACTTTCTTTACAAACTTCAGGAAGCTTCATTTTATCTACAAACATTACTTAACAAAGACAATATCTTCTTTGTATTCGATACATGGGATGCAAATGAAAACGTTATGATAAAAATATTGAATAAATTTGCTGCAGCGTGCACACAATATCCTACAATTTCCACAGTTATATACCAAAACGGAGTTGATCTAAACGCATTTCAAGTAAAATTCAATGAAGCTGTAGCATTACTCGGCGAATTTGTCAACGTATCTTTTGATATTCCACAATCAAACACAAGAAATCTTTGGGACGCAATTTTTGCTGAGTTTCAAGTTATTGGCAATACTATATTGTTATGTGTGCCAAAATTACAAAATTATTATCCAATTCCCACTGTAGCAACTGCATTGACGGACTTTGCTGACAGTATTGAACATCTATTAGACAATCTACGTGAAAAGACAATATGCCAACACACAGGGATCACATTCAGAACGAACAATTTGGAATACTTAGAAAGCAACCTACGATCTCTTTCTATCGTCTTTAAAGATTGTGAACAGCATCATTGCCATGATGTCGCACAATACATCACAGAGATATATGATGTTTTATGCAATTTTGATCCACATAATATTGAAAATTTTCATAACGCAATCAATAACGACAAAATACCACAAAATCCAAACAATTTTAGTAATAATGAGGCGTTTTGCACGTTTTGTATGAATATTATACACATCCTAAAAAACACTGATGCAGAGCTACCAGAGATCTCACATCGTTACGGCTCATGCGGACAATTGCTTGAAATAATTGAAAAATTAACGCACATAGTGCCACATCTACATACGCAGTATCAAACGATTGTAATGGAAAACGATACAACAGTCTCATGGGAAAAATTTCAAACGTTTACATTAAATCTACGCGTGATCGCAGAACAAGCATTAGTCAAGGTAAATCCTTGTTTAGCATGTAACTCTACATTTTGGCGAAATGGAAATATAGAACAATTACTCAGCAATTTGATATGTGTCTTAACAAATTTGATTCCTGACTTTAAAGCTAATAATTTTGCAAAAACGATTGTCATTCCATTAGCTGAATCTGTTGATTTAATACAAAAAGCTATAGAGACGCTATTATTTTCACTACCTTCATCTGAATCGCTTAATCAATTTTTAGATACGATCTGTCAACACACTATCAGCAATGATGCAATCAACGAACTACAATTTTTAGCGAATAATGTGCAATTACTAGTCTTATCTTCACAAAATGCAGAAATACCAACATGTTCATGTACAATAACTGACTTCATCTCAGAATTACTAGAATTTATCAAACAAAAATCACAAACCATTATAAATAACATTACATACATTACAGAACAATCATTTGAGCACTACCAACCTACTCTAGTACTAACAATCAAAACGATACTTAATATGCTGCCACATTTACAGGAAACGTTTAATAATTTTGTACAATTATATGTTATCGACAATTTTTACGAGTTTGCCAACAACATTAACGTAGCAGTTGCGTTGCTACACAATTGGTTAAACAAACTCAATCAACCTCAATGCATACAACCAATCAATGATGCACTATACACTGTACAATACACCGTTACTAACTTTGCAGGTAGTCCAAATATATTTGTACAAAATGGGGCACTAAAAGACCTCACGACCGCAATAGTAAATAAAAACAACAATATATCCGAATTAATCAACAAACTTGCACGATGTTTTGCGCCTGAGCAAGAAATCCTACACTCCCCTACCCCACTGCCTGCAACATTGGCAAATACATTGAGCGCTTTTTCAATATTACCTGATGCGATTTACGCATTCTTTCACAATTTAGGAACATTTCCACATTGGATCGCTGAGTTTAAAGAGTTTCAGGATGACGCAACAAATCTCTTACATATAATACGCCAACACAATATATCAACTTTTTGTGGTCACCAAATGTATTGTGACGCTATAAGCATGTTGAAAATGTATCCTCTACAAGAATTGAATAAACGAATAAATACAGCGATTGCAGACGCAGAAGACGCACTTCATCATTGTGCACTACAAAATAAAATAAGCGATATATACGTAGAAACACGTACGTTGATAAATAAAATACATGTATTGCCTATTCCATTAAATAATTTCGACGAATATTTAAGCATGCTTGAATCAGTTTGTGTACAACCAGTAGAAACAAATACTGCAAGTCATAGCACATCTGCCTTAGACTTCATGCACGCGATATTGTCATTAACCAACAATGTTTTTGCCCCTAACACAGATAAAACAATCGATACAGTTCCTTTGCAATATATTAATAGAAAAATAATCGAAATTCACAATGACATAAACGAACTGCTTACATGGTTTAGAAATATAGCTCAAAACGGTCTTTGGCCAACTACTCACACACATATAGATTTAGCTGTTTTTTTTAAATCATTCGCAAACATGATAAGGAAACAAACGTTATCAATCGAACGTCAATCATACTGTGATACGTGCGACTATTTATCATACACACGTGATATATCTGGTGATTTCGCTGCAATAGTTGCGTTAATTCAACTATACTGTGAAGAAATCGCAAAATTATGCTCAGTATGCAATACATGCACAAATTTAAGTGTACCAGTCACAGCACTAACCCGCACAATACAAGCTATATCAGAACAAGATATGCCATCAATTATCAACTATGATGTATTCGATAGCATATGCGACATTTTGAATGAAATTCCTCAACGCACAACTGCATTATCATGTATAAATGCAGCTGAATACATTAATAGTGTGTGTACATCCTTAGCTAAAATTGTAGCTTTAATTGCGAATCCATTACAAAGTACTGAAAACGTGCATATATATACTGAGAACACATGCGAAACACTAGAAGTATATGTTTCACGAATAGTTCAAGCAATTGAGACAATAGTCAACAAATTTTGCACGCTATCGTATATGGCGCAAGCGCCACCAAAAGGACAATGGAAATCCATAAAAAATTTTCCAACAACAATCGCATTTCTCGCTAAATCAATCTTCGACACATTATCCAAAATTGAATATTGCACGACGTGTAATAAAATCGCTTTTTCAAACATGCTAAAGCAAACTAATAATCAGCTCAACTCATTAACAACGTATGCGTATCAGCTAAATGATTTATGGAATTCATATCAGTTCAATTATGAAACTATCTACTATATCGATAAACTATACAATTTTCACAAACTGCAACAACACATCGATGCGCATATACGTAATCAAAAAAGTGTTAACAACGTTGTAGCGTCAATCAATGCGTGGAATACATTCCTTAGCGAATTTACAGATCTTGAGCATTTTGATGCTAGCGATATCTTTCTTGCAAAAGTTAACTATACATGGATAGATATATTGCTAAATCATCCAATAAAAGAAACACTCGAAAGTTATGTTCAGGAGTTACCACAAGATATTCACCAAAACATATCAACAGTCTTCTATATCACAGAATATTTGGACGATAACACTACACATTTAAACGTTCAATCAAAAGAAATCATAGCGTTTTTAAAAGAAACCATCGGTGTTTGGGAAAATTTTTCTAAAAAAATATTACAAACACAACATTTCACAGATATAAATCTTTTCATAAAAGTACCACAAACATTAGCTCAAGAGATTATGCAAATGATTTCGCTGTGGGAACACATAATAGACACACTGCAAAACAAACCGTCACAATGTGCGCAAAGAATAAACAACTTACTACTCATAACACAAAACGTACGCAACATTGCAGATAGCATCACGTCTACGTCATCAATATTCTACGATAGTTTGCAAGATCAAATTGACCTAATCGCACAAATTTTATCTACAATAGACACATATGTGCCAAATAATCCTGTAACAAACAATTTATTACCAAACTGCAACAATACAGAAGTTTGCATTTCGCGATTAAACTCATACCTACAACACATAGAACACACTGTTAATCACATTTATCACGAAACAGACTGGGAACAAACCGACTCACAACTCTTTGCAAAATCCAAAGTGTTAGCGTTATTGCACACAATAAACAAATGCATATCACACATACAACAAATACAAATATGTGACACATGTAACGCCGTTGCGCGTAAAGCGTACACGAAAAGCTGCACTAACATAATGTCATCAATCGTAGCCCATTTGTGGTACATCTACGATAAGCTAAATGCCCAAAATGTTGAGAAAACTCGACAACTACAAACCATTTATGAATTTTGCGCAAATCTTGCATTTTATTTTGACACAACAGTAAAGCTTACTGTTACCAACGCAACGGAAACTTTGCTCGCAGTAACAAATAACCTACACAAAAATTTACCATACATTCAAAATTGGTTATTACATGGTGATTTTACTCAACTAGAAGAATCTCTAAACACTACTCAATCGCTATTACCACAACAAACACATATTATATCCTCATCTACAACAACGCAGTTGTACTATCAATATATACAAGCATCTATCGAATTGATTCATCAATGCCTTGTAATTGCGCGCCAATCTAGTTCGATTAACACAGAGTGCATTGAATCTATTACGACATTTGCGATATATGCAACAAATCTTAAAAACGTACTTGAGCAATCACTTCAAGCAAAACAAAGAGACGTATCTCAACTATTAAATGCTTTACATATTATTACATTAGAAGGACAATTGTGGACACTACCGCCCTCACCTCCCCCATCTTCACTAGAAATGTTTGCTGCAGTACAAAATGTAGACAAAACAGTGAAAAACTTAACAATAATTGATGATGGCATGAATAACTTATGGCCACATGTATTAGACAGTCAATTGTTAGATATCTTTGCGTACGATGCGTCAGCATCACCAATTGAAACATTACTTTATGTAACAACAGAATTCGCAAAATTATTTTGTGCATCGCCTACTGAACTAGACAACATAAAACCACAAACATGTACGAATGAAGCTGCAGTCGTACACGCCACACAATATAACTTTTTGCTTGCGTGTATCACAGAAAAACTGAGAAGTATTGTTGCAAAATTAGAAGATAACTACACAACCGCAATACCAGATATCGTACGTGAATACATAAAATCATTACACTTACCAAACAATGTAATACAAACATGTAGTAGTCAGCTATTCAACAAAGAATTAGAGATATTAAATGACGATTCTACACATTTGGTGAATGATATACATATCGTTATATTACAAATTGTAGAAACGCTTAAAGGAAAGTGTTGCACAGTAGTATCGTATTTTTGCTACCAATTTGCTCAAGAAATTAGCAAAATCAAGGAATTTTTTGCCAAATTAACAACAGATTTTCTTTTATCCACGACTAATGACAATTCAGCAATTATCAATGCTTTACAACATATAACTATACAACCATTTACTACACATTCTATACCGCATGAATTATTAATAGAATTTTGTACATTAACTAATGCGTTGTCGCAATACATAAACGAAGAACTAAACACAGAACCCCATATAATCACAATGTACAATTGTCAAGGCAAAGTAGCATCAATATTGGCTATACAAAATTATGTTGGGGAACTTTGCACATATGTGCAACTCTTAGCACAAAACTTAAATAGTGCTGTATTTGAATATAATCCAAGTGCAATTAGTTTTTTACAATCATTTAAGTCTCTTGCACAACAATTAACATTAGCTATTCCAATATCAACAGATTGCTGCGAATTCTCTTATAACGAGTTATCACGTTATCTCACAATACTTACAACTAAATTTCAGGACGTCATTGATACTTTATACAATTATAATTGCTGCAAAGATAACGCTGGAACACTGTTGGATTTGCTGCATTCATTAAACAATGCACAAGTAGAAATAGATCAGCGCACCAACTCTGTAATCGCCAATAATACAGGCTTTTCAGAATTCTTCTCAACCGTCCTACAATTTGCGACCGACATGGAAATAAATTCCATATCATTTAATTCAATACTCGGATTGGCTAGTATAGTAAATAAATACTTAACACAACAACACAGTCCAGCGGCTTATTCCGTAAAAGCATGCCAAACATTACCATTTGTTATAGAACAGTGCGCGTACGTTATTCAGGGAATATACAATTGTTTCGATAAAATTCTTGAACATTGGAACCAACATTTTCAAGAATATGACGAAGAAATGCACGAGAACCTAATTACACTTTTTAAGTGTACTTCAAACATTAAAATCAATGTTCAGCAAATTTTGTATCAAACACAAGGACATTTCTCTTCTTGCACAACCTGCGAGCAACCAACTGTTACAGCAAAAATTGAACTACTTAATTCTATAAATGAAAATATATTTGCTAATCTAGCGGATTATCTCAACGAAAGACGCGACCAAAACGTTATAAAACAACAACTTGCATTATTAGCAGCATTACAACAGTTAAATAATGCTGTTATGTCGTGCGCAAGATACCCTGTGCTGCAAAGCGGTTCATATAACATTACAAACACGACAAAACTAAACAACCTATTATCTACATGGATCGCTGGTTTGCACGACATCAGTGCAACAAATAAAACAACACATTTTATCAATACAATCATTGCTCTTAGCAACAATATAATTGCAGCGCACCAAAATATCGGCGGTGCTATTATAACAAACACAACACTTCTGCTAACAACAGAAACAGAATTTCATGAAACAAGTACAATTTCGATAAACATCATGAATTTTATTGAAGAAATATGTCAGCATTTTCGCTATCTACTTGAATTGTATGCAGCACAACCATTTTCTGAAAATTACCTAATTAATGAAGCTGTAATTGCTACATCGCAATTTTGTAACCAATTTGCGACTACATTACTAAATCCAACGTATCCCAGCATATTTGCACTAACAAAAGACGTTCATACACAAATTGGGCTAACGTTTCTTAATGTTTCAGAATTTTGCGAAAAATTCGCTAGCATGCCACCTAGATGTTGTCACAACAACAACATAAAGATAGTTAGTAATATCGTTACTGAGATAACAGAAGAATTATCTGTTTTAACAAACACAATTGAGACAAATCAAGATTTCCTATCGTCGGAAAGCTCAGAACAACATATATATACTTTTGATGAATTAGCACAATCTATACAAACAGTAAAAGATGTACTCATTCAGTTTGCGACTGTTGTTCCTGATTCTGAAATTTTGTGCCACGATCATTCGCCTTCAATTGCTGAGTTAGAAATAGCTCTATCCAATACATGCCAACAAATTAAGCAACTTAATGAACACAATCCAAACACGCAACATGAATCAACGTCAAAAACATATGCCGATCACAGTGACAACATCACAGCACATCAACAAATTGCTGTTTCGTTATCTAACGTTCTATACACAATAAAAGACGACAATAACAACTCAATATGTAACTCACTCGCTAAAATAAGAGCACATACAGCAACCACCTTACACTTACCTTACAACAGTAGCCTAGCAAGTAGCATTCAAAACATATATAACAATATAAAAGCTATACATACAACCTTAGCAATAATTGTGTCAAATATGCGCGAGGCACAATGTAATCAATTTGAATACGTTCTAATACTCAATGAAATCGAAAAAGAACTAGAGCAAGGACTTCAAATCATACAAGATGTTTCAGTAAACGTAAGAAAAAGACTATGGAACAAATATAGTCAAGCGATACACACACTACGCGTACATGTCGATACCAATACAACAGCATTACAAAATTTAGCGAGTGCGATGCAAAACAGTTCAATCTTAAATGCATACGATGCACATATCAGCTATACGCAATTCAAAAACGAGATTCAAAAAATATATGACGCTTTATGCGATGTACATGTCGTTGAATTTACAATAAACGACAAAATGAACGATCATCAAATAATAGAAATACTTGATGCAATGATCTCATATTTGAATAATCTGCCGAACCAACAATTAAGTGACAGTTTCGCATCAATCGCGCAAATATTTGGATCATCAGCCATAAATAACGCATATATAACGCCAACATGCGAATACGATCCGTTTGTACACATCATTAATGATTTAAGTCAAATTATTGAAAAACTAATAACACAACAAACAATAGTTGCATCCATAACAACACAAACAGGGCTAGGACGTAACAGTGTTAAAAAAGTATTGCTTAATATAGCTAACATTTTTCAGACAACACCAAACATTGTTTCAAATTTTGTAAACATATACCAAGCAACATCGATACTTTCATCACGATTCTATAATAATGAAGAAACGCCGATTCCAAATTTAGCAAGCACAATTCAAACAGCATTTGCAAATATGCCGACGATACTTACAACACTAGCAAACTTATTTGATGTTGAACGATGCGATACTTTAATTGACACATATTCATCACAATTCGCAATGCAATTACAACGACTAGAATATGCCATGGACAAAATAAACGATAACATACATCAAAATTTTAATTTGGATTCTTTGCAAACAATATGCGCACTACTAAAACACGATATTATTTTACAAATCAATGCCTTGCACAAACATTTGCATACACATCACCAAACTCTTGATGACGACAGCCAATATTGCACAGCTGGAATTGTAAGTCTGTATATCACACAAATCGCATCAATTTTATCCACAATAAACGACCATTTACTTCCTGGCGACACAACAACATTCCAAGCAATACATATTACCGAAGACGGAAATACTCGTGAACAAAGTTTAAATATTGTAAAGACACAATTGCTTCGATATCTTAGCAATATCACAAACATTTTTCCTAAAATAACTAGTTATATTAGCGTATATGGACCACGCCTTGAGACGCAAGCGCTTGATACATTAAAAAGCATCGGCTCTGCATTCATGGATATTTCAAGCGCACTCATACATTTAAACGACGTTATGCAAAATATGTGCTCACAAAACGAAACAAATAACAGTCAGCAATTTATCACGCAATTCGCAAAGGAATGTGAACAAATCTATATTAACTTGACATCGTTAACAGATACTCTAAATCTATTTTGCTGTAACAATGAATTAGAAGTTCATTTTATCAATATAATAAAAGGCCTGCATTCACTATCTAAGCAAATGAAATCGCAACAATTTTCACGAAACACAATAGACGTTGTTACATCAATTGTGCAGAAAATCCAAACACCGTTACAATCATATTTCACATCAAATATACATAGCACTAATCAACTTTTAGCATTGCATGACATAGCTAAAATATTTGGTAATGATACCAACGATGTCAGAATCATTCCGTTTGATTCGTTTGCGGTAGAGTGCTATGTCAAAGAAATTGTTTATAACATTTGGGAAATCTATCATGCATTCCTTGAACATAACGTTTTGTTGAAATCTAAAACTTACTCACAAGATTTACAAACTGTTAGTTCAATAGATGCACTACTAAACAACCTAGAGCATGTTGTTGTGTTGTTTGATATAGGAAACCAAAATGCAAACAACTCTCCATTACATAATTCAGCATTATCTGCAGCGTATAGAACACAAATACAGTTTTGCTTAAATAGAATGATAAACGTACTTACTGATACAAAAAACGCTTTTATTAAAGGAATGGCCGAAAACCAAGTTCGTGCCGAATTAAGCATCACGAAAAACATTTTTATCACTATGCCAAAAGTTATGGAAGTTGCATTGGACAAAATAATTGGGACTGATACTGAAATAATTGCACGAAAAACTGCACAAATTTGCAGTGAATTAGTTGTATTAAATATAAAACAAATAAACGTTGGTGAGTGTTTACAAAAATTACAGCAAATATGGCTGAACATTACTGAAGTACAACCAATTCAATCCTTTGATGAATTTTGTAACTGTTTATCAGATATCAACAAGGGTCTCTACACTTACATGCTGCAAATTCTAGATACTGCTCAAACAACTGGAACAATAACAGAATCTTCTAATATACACACAAGCGCATTATTAACAGATATTTTTACCGGCCTGAATTGTGTTGCCAATACATTCACAGAAATGTCCAGAGCAATAAAGCATAATGTATTTCACGCAAATATTGTCTCAAAACTTATACAAGGAGATTGCTTAATTCAAGCGCTAATAGCATCACAAAAAAGTATTTCTTTACTGACCAATACATTAACAACATACACAATATATGAATGCAAAGAATGTGCGCTTATTTTACAATCGTTCGATAATGAGTTAAGTCGCATTTCGATCGCCTCTATCAATATAGCGGATACAGTCACAGAACAAGCGTATTTGAACACGTTAAAATTGCACAAAGAGATTTTCACTCGTGTACACAGAATATCTACAAAAATAGACAAAGTATTACATAACAGCACATTGCAACAAGCCGCGTATTTTTTCAACAAATTGAACAGATGGTCTGCACAAGTTAATCCAAACTTGCACGAACGAATACAACACTTAAACACATTGCTAAGCATGTTTAATAATGCTTTTTCCATTGACGACAATAATGAGTTAATAGCTCAATACGAACCTGTGCAAAATGAAACAATTGAAGAAATTCAAGGCTACATCAAAGATGAAATACTCTATATAGGAAATGTGTTTCAAGCTATAACGAAAATGTGGCTGAATGATCCATACACATTAAATTCTGCACTTATTGATGATATTTCAGTGGTTGTCCAAAATTTCGAATCTTATGAAACTGATGTAAGTTTTCTTGTTAAAGTATTACAAAAATTCATAAACAAGCTAAAAACACCTACATGTTGCAAGCAACAAACAATACTGCTTTCAGATATTGCATACAACCTTGCAACAATTAATGAAACCACAACTTTACTCTCGGCGAGTAAACATACACTAACTGAGCAACAATACACAAACGTATTGGATCATTTATTGCAATTATCAAATAATATCCAATGTATAGCCACAACCTTAACAAATATTGTGAATATAGATTGTTTGAATATTGAATATTTAAACAATTTATCATCGCTTGCAGATTTCATTCACGAAGTAAAAAACCATCTAAAAGCAATGGCGTCAAATTTTGAAATTACAGTAATAGATACAGTTCATATAGGTACAATTTACACATGCGAACAAATTGACCTTATAATTTCAAGCCTTACTACTTATATAGAAAAAATTCGCGATACGTTTTATATAATAATAAACAATATAAATCCAATTATCTGGCAAGTCGCACCATACAGAACAGAGATAATTTCATTATTCACGATAAATTTAAGACCAGCACTGATAGCATTAAGCAATGCGCTAAAACGTACTGAGATAGTGGCACAGGACATGACAAATTGTGCTGCACATAATACTGTATCATTTAACGAATTCGTAAAAAAGATAAGCACAACAGTTAGCGAAATAACCGCATATCCACAAATGATGGTTGCACAATTAGAACAGTTTAAATATGCAAATATAAGCGAAGCTACACATACATTCTGTATTAACTTCGACAAAATACGTATTTTACTTCAGCATTTATCAAAAATAGATTGGAATGATGAAAAATTAGCCTTAGCAGCAAACAGCTTTAAGGCTATTAACACAAACCTTACAAAAAATATCAAAACTTGGACAAAACATAATCTTGACGCTGAGGAAATAATTTCATTTCTAACCAACCTACACATTGATGATTATGTTTTGCACATACAACAAATTTTTACCGATACATCAGAGCAACAGCCATTATTAACAAAAGCCATTCCTGTTCTATACAACGAAAATCTCCTAGTTAGTAATATCGAGGAAATGAAGATTATAACGAAATTTATTTTCGAAGGAATTTTGCCACAGTTTTATGACGTTGTCGTACAAAAACACCTATTCAACGAAGAATTATCACAAATATTTGATACATTATACTTTTTGTGCAGTAGCACAATAGAAATTGATGAATCTAGTACGCAATCAACAACAAATGCAATATTGCGAAGTATTCAACCACCTCAATCTTATATATTCAATAGAGTATCATTCGTTTTATCACACAAAACTTGTTGTGAGCCGTACACAGAGTTGTTAGAACGAGCAATTGCAATATACGAACAAACAAAAATTAATTTACATAAAATGGCAAGCGCAACTGTTTCTAGAATAACAAACGAAAATATAATGGCAAAAGTTGACCATATTTCTAATATGTCAGCAGAATTAAATAATTTAGCAACAACACTGAACGAAATGCACGCTTTAACACAAACACTGATCTTATACATGGAAACATCACAAAATAATACGTGCTTTAGCATTGTTAATGTTGGACTGTTAGATACGCTTTCCGCAATTATTAATAAAATGGAAAACGTCAATGCCCACACGATACAAATATTTCGAATGCATTGCGCACTAAATGATTTATCTGAAACAGCACAAACAACAACATTTTTTGATTTTGAAAATCATTTAAAGCAAATCAATACATACTACGACGAAAGTATCGCTATAGCCTGGAATAGTGTCAATGATGTGCTGTATACACAATATCTAGCATTTGAAACTATAAAAACGATCACGCGTCAAAATTCACTTTGCTTTCTGCGTGGGATGTCATTTTCAGAACAACTAAATTCTTTTGACGATTTCAACAAATTGATTAAATGTTCTATTGAAGCGCTGCGCGTGTATAAACAACGACATCTTGTAAAAACAGCATCGCATTTGTACAGAATTTATAAAAATCTTGAACCATTGTCAGCAATTCAGTCAATTTTGTTCAGGAACCTTACATTAAGTGATGCAAACATGTGTCTTGTGTGCATCAATAAACAAATAAATAACATAGCTTCACTTATTACAGAGATTAATGCACACCATATTGAAAGTGTAGTGCATATCAACAATTTATGCTTAATAGAAAGTTATTTGCAAAATGCGACACATGCATTAAGAACATACACTACACAACATAATGCATATACAATTAATGTTGTTTTGGACAATGATAAAGTATTTGAAACAAGCGATTTTATCTATTACGTAGACGCAATTGTTCGTTATATGACGGATACATTACCAAAAGTATTAATTGGTTGGCACAGTACATTGCAACAAGAAAACGGCACTCAAGACAATGAACGTTGTTACACTGATATAGTACAACAAACAAGTACCACGATATCTAATTTAATGAATATTTGTGCCAGTTTCATAACAAATTTTGATGCAATTTTTGATAATTCCATTAACACAGTGCAAAACAACACATTAAGCAAAGATACACTACTATCAGCATTTTCAAACTTATATACTGGTGTCACACAAATCAATAACACATTATTAAAGATTCAGCGTTTAATAGAAGATCCCACTTGTTGTTATCATCGTAAACTCGCACACATTGAAATATGCACTGAACTTGATCTCATTTCTCGCGCAATTACTGGCGCTACACAATGCCTAACGAAAGAACCATTTAGTTCTTTAGACGACTTTGTTCCATTAATAGATAACCTACAACATGGAACACATGCACTAAAAACGTTATCCATATTATTAGAGGACATACAACCGCGTGCTGACTTAGCATGCCAAGCACAACTCATTACAAAACAAACAGAAAGCATTATTTGTCCTGTCATAAGACAACTACGCGAAGTTATCAGTCGTATTTTGGGATCAATTGGTACAATACAAACATCTTCGTATGACTTAGATATTGTATCGTCAAACGCATGTCAATCCATTCCATTAATTAACGAAAAAATCACCACTATCCAAGATAGAATCAATACCACACTTACAGAATTCAATGAACGTTTAGCTTGTATCGACTTATTCACGTATAGCGAAGATTTTGTAAACGTTTTAAAACAGTTTTTTGCCTCCCTACAGACGGCAAATGTCAGATTGGCTAAGTTTTGTTATTCTGTAGACGGACAAAGTTGCAACGTCTGCCACGAAGTAACGCACGAAAATTTGTTATCTAAATTAGTAAATACACTACAATTGTTTGAAAATACGATTCGTATCATCGAAAATAATTCCAACAAATACAAAGCTAAAATGTTTCATGTATTAGTAAATGCTACAGATATATTTGAATTACACATGTCGGCACTTTTAGCTGTGAAGTTGAACGACACTGACCAACAAAAAATACACGAACTGAAACATGCGATTGAATACATAGCGGAATCTTTTCAAAAAATGATGACAATACCTGATATTGCAGATTACGAACAATGCACAATCATCATGCAACAAATAACATCATGCGTAGAAAATTTGACTAAATCTTTCCAAATTGATGTAGAACTCCCTGTACATATCATGCCTACGTATAACAAAAAGTTAATGTACATGGACAATAACAGATTGCTTGATGCGTGCAAACGCATAACTAATGCTTTTTACGCGAGTCCAATTTCTAGTGTACACCTAGCTATCATGCCATCATGGAAAAGGTTAGCGATAATAACACACGAATTATCATGGAAATTCCGAGAAGCATTCCCCCGCATATCTGAAAACATTTTGGTGATATTTTATGCACAAGAAGACTTCATTTCAAAAGTTAGCAAATTCTACTACTGTCAACAAACAAATGTAATATTTCAAACATTCGTGCATCTGATCAAAAATTTAACAAACGCATTTTACATCAGCAAAACAGATTTCATAAAAAACCTTTTACCAGAAGAAAGTCATATATTTGTTGAAAAATTATCGACAGCAGCAATTCAAATAAGAGTTTTATCATCTAATATTGAAACATTAAGCATTCCTATCAAAACTTCACCATATGTTTGCTCAATGGATATGCAATCATCGCAGACACTCCTGAAACAACTTGATTGTTTAAAAGATGCCGTTATACACATACTTGCAATATTCACACCATCTTTAAGTACTATGCAGTGTGACGATAGTGAAGTGCACGCTGAAAAAACAGTAATCGTACGAAATATTGTAGAAAGTCTTCGATTGTTACAACAAGAAATATATGCTGCTCTGATGGAGGCTACACATTGTCCAGTAAGGGACTACAATCGAGATGCGATTAACGCTGTAAAGATTTTATTGAACAATATAGATGAACTATTCAACCATATTCCTACAATATTTAAATTTACCAATATATGCCGATTCTGTAATGAAGTAGAAATACTTCTTACATTAAATGAAATACCTTCAATTTTACAAAATATACGCGAAGATGTAGCAATGGTTATTACATACATGGAGCAAACATGTTGCTCCAGGTTAGCGTATAATATTTACGAAACCGCAGATTTGACAAATATTATTTGGCAAAATGTAGCGTTTTTAAGCGACAAAGATACAGATTCAATAGAGAATTTCATAACAAATGATGAAATACAAGTATTTGCAAATAGTATTATAGCAATACTTAATGAACAAGACTTAACACTTTGGTCAAAACTAAACACTTTATTTGCGAATACAGACAGTGATCATTGCTCTGCGGAAAGAATGAACGATTTTCTGTATAAATGGAATGACGTTATACGTATGATTAGCAACATATTAGCAAAACAACTACAAACTAATTTTGTTACAACTATCATACATCCAGAAATATATAACTGCTCCACAATTCAGCGAGGCGTACAATACTGCATAATAATGTTACAGAATATTGCCAATGCAATAATGCTTATTAATCAGAAATTAGAAAATTCAATATTTCTTTATTCTACAGTATTCTCGCTTAACAAGTTACTACTACAATTACGTAATACAGCACACGACTTCACAACTTTGCAAATAGACCAAGTATCAAACGGATTCTGCATTCACTGCGTAGAAACATCAATTTTTACGGATTTAATAAACAAAAAAAATGAAAGTAATACAACAATCATAGATACACTGGTTACAAATATAACTACACTAACATCTATTTTGACAAAATATTGCAACTACGAATTCGCAGAAAATCTACATAGATTTAGCTTTAACGTATCATTGCTGAGTAAAGTATTTGAAGATATATCACAACAATTGCCTGAATTTTGGTCAACTAAACTAAATGACACAATTGCAAACACAAATTTACGAAAGATAAATGATATATATTCCAAAGACGAAGGTATCAATTACTATTTACACAATTCATTCTTAGAAGATCAATCCTCTCAAGACGATACTTACGTATGTCATATGACATACGTATCACAACAAATGAACTATTTTAACAAAAATTTAAGCGACGTCGTTAAGCTATTCGCAGAGCTATCAATGTTACAACCACTATGGTTTGAAACAAACAATACATTGTATATACAGCTTGAAATAACAAATGACTTTTCTGTGATCGTAAACCAATGGCACGACATTAATTCGCATTTAACCTCTATTTCTGATTGTTTGAATGTAACCCTAACTAAAATAAGAGACAACTGGCTAACAATTGGTGTAGAAATTTCTTCATCATTCACAGACATCAGTACGTCGATAAAAGATCAAGCACAAATATTTAGACAAATCTACGCTTTTTTGAAACAAAAAACACCATGCACGCTTTGGAAAGATTGTTCAGTATGCGAAACGTGTGAAAACTGCGAAATAACACATCTAAAATCTTGTTCTTGTTCAATTGAAACTTCAGCTAGATACAACATATGGCAAATATTTTGTAGATTAGATTCCATAGCTGAAACAATAAACACAATCAGTCAAGCAGTGTCTCCAGATTGCTGTGTAAACGTGTTTAAATACCTATTTTTAGCGCCAGCTCAAATACGCACAATAATGTACGATGTATACGATTGTTTTCAGTGGGAAAATGTACTTAGTGAAAACAATCTCGCAAGATTCGTTGAATGTTTGACAACAAATTTAGAAGTAGTCAATATCGCGCTACAAGATGTTGTCATACATCGTAACATTGCTAGACAATATGCAACAAACTGCAGAATTGCACTGTTAGAAGATCAGTTCAGAGTATTATCTGATGCCATTTATACATTTGGCAATAATACATCATCTTTCATCGCGACTTACAATATTCCACTGAAACAAAGTCGCCAAAAAATCGAAGATTTTGTGCTAACTTGTCGGGCGCTCTCCTACGCTCTTACACCAATTCCTGAACAAATAGCACGTATAGTTGAACAATTTGACGACTTAGCTGAAAAAATTGAATCTTCAGCTATCGTAAACAAGAATATTATTGGCGTATTGAATAACTTCAACGACAAACTATCTACAAGCGCTGGAATCGTTGATTCGCTGATTATTCCTGATGAAATTCGTCAAATGTGCAATAACTGCGATAAAAATATATTGAACAATGTTCTTACAGACATTAGAGACACTTTAAATGCGTTGATGATTTCTGTGAATAATGTTAAAAATGCATTTTTCGCGAAATACTGCTGCGAAAACGTTGGTGTTGTTGTATCGGAGACAGACAAAATCATCGCATGTATATCTGAAAATGTAGTTGCCATAACAATGTATCGATTTACAAGCGAAGAAATATGTCAAAATCCATATTTACCAAATTGTGAAACAATTACATTGTCTATACATAAACTAAATCAACAACTCGTCAAAATACTGTCAGTTAGATCAAGTATTCCTGCTGCGACGGAATTTACTTTTTGTTTGATGTCCATTCTTCTGCCAACTATAGAAGAATTAAATATAGTACTAAAAGATAGTGTTCTTTGTGCATTACAAAAATTTGTAGAAACACTTGGCCAACAAAGCACTAAATATGATGAAACGCATTCCATCGAGACATCAATGTGTACGTCATTTGATAAAAGATTACAAAGCATTCTAAACTCATTACAAAGGATCTCAACAGGCGTTTGCAACATTTTCACAAACATTCGTGAGCTCACAATAGACAATACACCACATTCTTCATGTAAAAACTTAATACAAGCACTATCGCAAACATCTTCACATCTATATGAATGGTATATGAATATGCTTGAAAAAGCCGTTTGTATAAATTGTGATTTTTTCCAAGAAATGCGAAGCATTTACTTTGAGCAAAATCACATCTTGTATCAAATCGCAAATATTGATTCATATCTTATTAGCAAACACCATATGGATATAGCAACAACAGTATATAAAGCTTTGCAAGCGTACAAAAACTTTACAGTACTACTTGATTTTTTACACTTAGTAGAATTTGTGCACTTAGCAAACAATGATCCGTACTTTGGTAACGTAATAAATGAGTGGAATTCTACGTTTGCCGCATTAATTGCTTTAATACCTGTTATTAATACTCTAAAAGTCAATAATAAAATACTGCCAACTTTTCTTGCGAAACTTAACGAAACTACAGATATAATCAACCAAATGAACAACGTTACGTATCGTTTCCTAGAAAACATCACAGATATTACACCAACTTGTATAGAATCTACAGATATAGCGATGTCCATGGACGCCAGTAATTACATACAATCAGCAATTTCATTATTTAATGAATACACAGCTAACGCAGCAGAATCGATGCAATGGTTCGGAGAACATTGTGCTTTTGTAAATGGTTGCATCACGAACGAAAATACATTTGCTTCAATCGTAGAATTTGCAAACAAAGTAGATCAATTTAAAGCATTTGAAGCAATATGCAATATTTCATCAATTACATATTTTTATAATACTGTTGACAAACTAAAGAACATACTTGCGCCTCGTAATATTGAAGCCATCATTGCGGTAACTAATATTACAGAATCGTTTAATAAGTCTGCACTAGCGTTACAAACAGCAACACTAAATGCACAAGACATTGTTGATGAATACTCTTATACGGCGAATGTAGCACGCTTTTTTTCATGTTTCACAGATTTCGCAATTTGGAGTAGGCATATTGTGCTGAATGATTTGCGAACATTACAAACGCCGCTTGCAGATCAAATATTTCAACTGACATTAGATATTTGCAAAAATCTTGGAGTACACACAATGCATGAACTCTCTGAGGATATTTTCATCGCGAACACAAACGGCAATATAGATCACGTACTTAATGTGCTTGCAGTATCACTACAAACATTTACAGGAGAAGTATTCAGCTTTATCAATATGGTTTCCAACATTCATAAAACACACAGAGTTGAACTTGATTTAAACGGCGTAATCAACACACCAATTGCTATATTAATAATAAAAAACAACATTACTGCGTTAACACAGCATAAAGCAATTATTCACAGTCTTGATGTAGTACATCATATGTTTATAGATATTGTATCAATCCTTAAACTTACTCAAAGTATAGTTCGAACATTAAAATTACAAGATACGTTAAACTCACTGACAAATTTACCAAATGGTACTTCAGCACTAGACAGATTGTTCGCGCCTGTACGCGATTCTAATGAAATGCCGCTACCAATATCTGCGATCGATACTGTAATTTCAGTTAGTAACGTTATTTTTGAGAATGCTCAACAGTTGCATAAAGCAATATTCGGCACATAGAAATACATCAAACTTAAAGACATACTTTTTCCATATCACACACTTTTTTGCACAGATATTTAAAAAGTTTTAAAGCTATCAATAACAGTGAACGGTTTGGTTCAAACGTTGTTTCGTTTTGCCGCAAAAAAATTACTCATCATCCTAGAACATTCTAGTTCCATAACGCCACCAATAAGCTCTATTTCATTGTTTAATGTGTAATTTCCAGTAGAAGAATAATCTATACACATGCTTAATGAATAAGCACCAAATACAATCTTTTTAACTCTCATCAGCGAACACGCCGCCATACAAAACGGACACGGCTCCAATGTGACATACAACTCACATCCATCAAGCCTTTTCTGCGAAAGATTTACGCAAGCAATAGACAACGCGATTATTTCTGCATGCGAAACCGATGCTGGCAATACACAACTACTTGATTCAGTATTATTATGCGCCATAGCAATCACTCGGCCATCAAAAACAACCGCAGCCCCAACAGGTACACAGCCAGCACCATTAGCTAATCTCGCCATATCAAGAGCAGTATGCATAGCAACTAGATCAAACATAACACCAAATGGCGGGAGTGACGAGACTTGAACTCGCGACCTCCGGCGTGACAGGCCGGCGCTCTAACCAACTGAGCTACACACCCAATCATAAATATATCAACGATACACTTACACTTAATAGTAACAAAAAAAATGTCAATGTATATCCATCTATTTCTACAGGGCCTACGCATGAGATTTTGAAAAACGTTGCAAATCCCGAGGTCTAGGCGTTGTATTAATCTTCCATTAAAGTCTGGCTACCATGAAATATATTTCGTTTAGCAGACGTTGGAAAATTTGTGTAATATTGTGTCAAAAGCTGTGAAATCTGGCGAGTCATAATGAACCGAATGTGATAGGCATTCGGATTTTGATGAATAATGTGACGACCTTCCATAATATTCGAAACAAATAATACTATTGCACAGCACTTCGTGACGCTTTTTTGCGTTCGTTCGGATCTAAAATTGCCTTACGTAACCTAATAGTTTTCGGAGTTACCTCAACACGCTCATCGTCTTCAATATACGTCAGTGCCTGTTCAAGAGTCATTATCCGCGGTGGCCGAAGTCGCACTGCCTCGTCTTTGCCAGATGCTCTCATATTCGACAACTGCTTACACTTCACTGGATTCACGCATAAATCATTTGGACGTGTATGCTCTCCGATAATCATGCCTTCATACACTTTATCTCCTGGAACAATAAATAACTCACCACGTGGCTCTAAGTTAAACAAACCATAAGCAACACCTTCTCCGGATTCCGTTGAAATTAACACTCCATTACGCCTACTTTCAAATGCACCAGAATACGACCGATAGTCACAAAAAGTGTTGTTCAGCACGCCAGTTCCTCGCGTTTCTGTTAAAAATTGACAATTATAACCTACAAGACCACGAGAAGGTCCGACAAAAGTGATTCGAGTACGCCCAGTACCGTATTGACGCATATCAGTCATTTCAGCGTGTCGACAACTAAGCGACTCTACTACTGTCCCAGCGTATTCATCATCTACATCAACATAAATTTCTTCATACGGTTCTAACGTTTTTCCAGTCACTTCGTCAGTTTCAAGCAAAACTTTTGGCCGACTGATAGACAATTCAAAACCTTCACGGCGCATCGTTTCGACCAATACACCTAACTGTAGCTCTCCACGACCTGCAACGATCAAACTATCTTTACGCTCTGACATTGTCACTGAAATGGCAATATTTCCTTCTGCTTCGCGCATTAATCTATCATAGATCATCCGAAACGTTACTTTAGTCCCCTCACGACCAGCCAAAGGAGAATCATTTGCAGATATTGTAATTGCTAATTTTGGTGGATCTACAGGTTCTGCTGCAATTACTGTGTCTACTCCAGGATCAGATATTGTATCCGCTACTGTTGCCTTTTCTAACCCAACTATTGCTACAATATCACCAGCTATTGCAGACTCTACAGGAATCCGCTCTATTCCTCTAAATGCTAATAACTTCGCTACTCTGCCATTCTCGACGACATTCCCGCTTTGGTTTAATACATGAACTAACGCATTTGGAGCAATAGTACCAGTTTCAATTTTACCAGTTAGCACGCGTCCCAAATATGAATCATATTCTCGTGTAGTAATCAGCATTGAAAACGGTTTGTTTATTTTGTCTTCAGAGTATGCTTCAGGTACATGCTCTATTATTTTATCAAAAAGAGGTGCTAAGTTTTCCTTCTTTTTATCTTTAATATCATTAACAGCCCAACCATTACGACCTGAAGCATACAGTACTGGGAAATCGAGTTGTTCATCAGAGGCATCTAACGATACAAATAAATCAAAAATTTCATTTAATACATCCTGATGACGTTCATCTGGTCTATCTATTTTGTTTATAACAACTATGGGACGCAACTTTAGGCGAAGAGCTTTCATTAATACAAATTTTGTTTGAGGAAGCGGTCCTTCTGCAGCGTCTATTAACAAAATAGCACTATCGACCATGTTCAAAATACGCTCCACTTCGCCACCAAAATCTGCGTGTCCTGGTGTGTCTACGACATTGATACGTGTGTCGTTCCATTGTAAGGAGGTACATTTCGCTAAAATAGTGATGCCCCGTTCTTTTTCCAAATCATTTGAATCCATCACTCGCTCTGCCACGCACTGATTAGAACGAAATGTTCCGCTTTGTGCCAACATAGCGTCAATAAGTGTTGTTTTCCCGTGATCTACATGAGCTACAATAGCGATATTACGAATCGAGGGCATTGTCTTTGACAGTTTAAATATATCTAATCTTTGATTATAGCGGATATTCAGCTTAATTTCAAACGGCGTACAACGTTAACTCAGTGCCTACGCATGAAAAATAATTTCATAGTTTATGTACAATGGAATGATCATAAATACATAACTCATTTTTTATTAGGCGTGTAAATTGTTACCAGCGTTACGCATTAACAATTTTATTGAATAACGCAAAAATTAATATTCAAACCTTTTTTTATTATACTTTTACAACGGGACGAACTATTTTTTCATGGCAGCGATCTCTTCAATGGACAGTTTGGTGCAGTGACTAACTGTTTCTGGCGGGATTCCAGCGGCTAGCATGGAACGGGCGGCTTCTCTGAGGCCTTCTTCCTTGCCCTTTGCTTCACCAATAGCGATGCCCTCCTCCTTGCCTTTCGCTTCACCGATAGCGATGCCCTTTGCTTCACCAATAGCGATACCTTCCTCCTTGCCGATAGCGATGCCCTCCTCCAGCCCTTCCTCACGAGCCACAGTCATTTCGCTGTTGTAATCGTTAATCGTCTTTTGTCGCAAATCTGCAATCGCTCTGACCTCATCATCTGCACTGATATATTTCAGCGCTTCCATCGCCGCCTTAACTTCTTTTATTTCAAGAAACGCGTCATCCATGAATACAGGATTTTTCAAAAACGACAACCACGCCGTCAACAAATCCGCCGCATCTGCGTCCTGCGGATTAAATTTCGGTAGCTCGATAAAAATAATCCG
>JAITIY010000047.1 GCA_031279185.1 Holosporales bacterium | reverse complement strand
TGCTGAAAAACGTGGAAAGAAAACCAGGGCCGTCGACAATATCACTGATGCGGGAAAATGCTATGTCTTTCGATCATTTGTCAAAGTGTTTGTTTAAGATTTTTCATGCGTAGGCCCTGATATATACAGCGTTTGCTCTAGCGTAATGAACATGTTAATTTCCTGAGTAGGCGGAACAAACACTGACGCATATCATGAGATTTAGTTATTCTTGGTTAAAAGACCACTTGTTGACGCAAGCAACAGCTACTGAAATAGCAGATAAATTTTGTGCAATTGGGTTCGAGGTTGAAGATCTAAACGATAAAAGCGACCAAATAAAAGATATAGTTGTTGCAAGAATAGAAGCCGTAGAGGCGCATCCGAATGCAGATAAATTGCGTGTATGCCGGGTTTTTGATGGGAAATCAATTTTGCAAATTGTTTGCGGTGCTCCAAACGTATATCGTGGCATGAAAACTGCACTTGTTCATGTCGGCGGGTTCGTACCTAAATCAGGTGTACTAAAACAGGTCAATATACGTGGCATTGAAAGTCAAGGCATGATGTGTTCATACGAAGAATTAGAACTTGATGGTGATGGCATTGACGGCATTATAGACATTAAAACTGATGTATCGCCTGGGGATTCATTAGCAAAAGCACTTGGTCTAGATGATCCAATTTTTACTGTGAATGTGACACCTAATCGTGGAGATTGTTTTTCCGTCAGAGGGTTAGCACGAGAATTATCCGCTGCGAATATTGGTACGTTAAAACCGATAAACTATGCACAACATTTTGACGAATTCGATAATGTAAGCTTAGATGCATTACAACGGCATACGATTCCTATACACGTAGAAACATCACATTGTAGATTTTTCCTTGGTGTTGTAATGAATAACGTTTGCAACTGTTTTAGTCCATCGTGGATACAACAACGTCTAAAAATAGCTGGTCAACGTCCAATTTGTGCGCTTGTTGATGTTACAAATTTCCTCGCATTCGACTTAGGACAACCACTACACGTATATGATTGCAATAACATAAGCGGAAGTGTACATGTGAGACAAGCAAAAAATGGCGAAAGATTGCGTTTACTAAATGGACAAGAATGTACGCTGTCTGAAAATGATGTCGTGATCGCAGATGACACAAAGCCATTGACGTTAGCGGGAATTATGGGCGGAGAGCAATCAGGAACTTCACTTGAAACTAACGGTGTTTTACTTGAGGCGGCATATTTCGACCAAGTGACCACAGCATTAACTGGGCAACGATATATGCTGCACAGCGAATCGAGAACAAGATTCGAACGTGGTGTTGACCCAGAGTTAACTAGTGTTGTTATGGAATGCATGGTCTCACTGATCAAAAAAATATGTGGAGGAACGATTCTTGGCTACACTAAAACGCAGTCTGGTGATTATTCAGCAGAACGTACTGTTGTCACTTTAAACAAGCAACGGTTAGTATCTCTTAGTGGTAATGAGTTTACAGATGATGCAGCGGATATACTGCAAAAACTTTGTTTTACTATAGTCTCTGAAGATAATACGCAAATAACAGTGATTGTGCCTTCTTTTCGTCATGATGTTTCAATTGAGGCGGATTTAGTTGAAGAAGTTCTTAGGATACGCGGATATGCACATCTTCCTGTTCAGCCGTTGCCATTAAAACATGCGTTAGCAAAGAAAGATTCTATTAGTGAAATCAAGAATGTGTTATGCAATCGTGGAATGACTGAAGTATATACTATCCCGTTTCTGAACGAGGAGGTTGTCAAAATTTTTGCTGACATTGATAGTGCTGTTGAAATACTGAAACCATTGAGCACAGACATGGCGTTTTTGCAGACATCTCTTGTGCCGGCTATGCTTAAAACTGTTGAATTTAATCAAAAATATAGTAGATACAGTGGTAGTATATTTGAAATAGAGTCAGTTTTTTCAAAAAACGAGAACAACACTGTATGTGAACGTAAAATGATTTGTGGTGTTCGCTTTGGTTCTACTGAGCGCAATTGGCTCATGCCTAAGCGTGATGTGGATGTATTTGACGTGAAGGCTGATTTGTTAAGCGTCTTGTCATTATATAATATAGAGTATTTTGATATAAAGGTAAACGCTATACCATTGTACTATCATCCCTCAAAATCTGGCGTTATTTGCCGTGGAAAGGAAGTACTTGGATCTTTTGGTGAATTGCATCCATTATTATTAAAAAGACTAGAGTTGATTGGTCCAATCGTTCTTTTTGAAATACCGCTCGAGGAGACGTTGGTAGCGAAGAGGTCGCGTAAAATCAAACCGTTTGATGTTTCAAAATTTCAACCTGTGGTTCGTGATTTTTCCTTTGTTGTAGATAAATCTGTACCTTCAAGTCATATCGTGTCTGCTGTACAAAAAGCTGATCCATTGATTGTTGCTGCTAAAATTTTCGATGTCTTTGAACTTGAATCAACTGGTAATAAAAAATCAATTGCGTTAGAAGTAAAGATTCAACCAATCAATGATACGTTGGTCGATGCAGAGATCCGCGTTGTTCATGAGAAAATCTTGGATGCAGTTCAAAACAAATGTGGTGGAACGTTGCGCGATTGATTTACTTTAGCAAGCGTAAAGCTTTGATCACAAAAAAAATAAGTTGCGAACATATTTCTTTATTTGCCAATATGCGATATTGAGTTTTTTTGTAGTGGTTTTGTGAAGGTCACATTTATTTTGCATGATTCGCAAGAAAAGACAGTAGACGCCAACATTGGGGATACAATTTTAGATATAATTGAAGAACATGGCATTCCGTTGATTTATAGCTGTCGTGGAGCAGGTGTCTGCGGTAGTTGTCGTGTGAAGATAGAAAATGCTAGCGGGAAAATTGAGCCAGCGGAAGGTCAAGAGCTTAATATATTGGAAATGTTTCAATTCGGTGATGATATCCGTTTGGCGTGTCAAGTTACGTTAACGCAAGCAAGTGACGGTTTACGGATTGTTTTAATATAAGGGCCGCACGATGATTCAGCGGTTATTGCCACTGAACATTTGTAGTGATTATTCTTTAGCAAAGTTCATAGTTTCGCCGTGTAATGCGTTAGCAGCCAAGTGGGTTTTGGAGTCTCCACGTTTAGCTGGCAATAAAATGGCGTACGTTTGGGGGGAGTTTGGAAAGACTCACATTTCTAATATATTCGCGCATTTGCACGGCGGTCTTGTAATTAATAGATCGCAGATGGAACATCCTCGTAGTTTTTTTAAAAAAAATATTGAGGCATTTGCCATTGATTCTGTTGATTTCTTTGAAGAAATGTGGCTTTTTGATGCATTTAATATTTTAAAAGAACGTAATAGCTTTGCTCTATACACCTCAAACTTATCACCACACAATTTTCATTTACATGATCTCAAATCAAGAATGCTGTCTATTCCATCATTTCGTTTGTGTTTGCCTGATGATGATTTCATTAAAAATATCGCTATAAAGCGTTTAAAAGATCTTGGTTCATCAATTGATAACGACACACTTACTTATTTACTAAATCGCATTCCAAGAAATTGGTGTTCTATTAATCATTGGATAGAAAAACTTGACATTTATTCGTCAATATTTAAACGCAAAATTTCCAAGAGTATGGTTAACGATCTTTTAGTACAAACAACTGAAGAATGATGATTTTTCATTTGTGATGTTTTAATTATCTAGGATACGTAAATGATTTATTTAAATAAAATTGCTCTTTATAATTTTCGTAATTACAAACAGCTAGAAGTTCACTTTGACCAACGGCCAACCGTGCTGTACGGTCCGAATGGTGCTGGAAAAACAAATTTATTGGAGGCTATTTCGCTTTTTGCAGTTGGAACTGGAATGAGGGATGCGAAACTGCAAGATTTGGTTCATTCAGATACACAAACATACGACGACACTACATATTGGGCCGTGAATGCAATGTTGGACGAAAATATTACACTATCCACAGGATATCAAAATCGCAGAATTTTTAAAATTCAAGGAATACCAGTTAAAAGTGCTGCTAAATTTCATGAATACATTCAACTTGTTCATATTACACCAGATATGGATCATCTATTTACAAATCCTGCCAGCGACAGACGACGTTTCGTAGATAAATTGATAACATCGTACGATCCTTTGCATGCAGAAAACATTTCAATATATGAAAAAGCAACGCATCAAAGGTTAAAGCTATTGAAAGCTAGTTCACATCAGGATAATAGATGGATGGATGCACTGGAAAATATTATTGCGCGACAAAACGTAAAGATATCAAACGCGCGTATAACATTGATGAATAAATTAATTGATGGACAAAAAAAACATATTCCGATGTTTCCAAAATTTTTATGCAAGATGGTAGGCAAAATTGAAGATATATTGCATGATACAACGGATGGAAAAGGAACAATTATAAAAGAACGTTTGAAGCAAAATAGAGAAATTGATCGAATGTCAGGAATGACTGTTTTAGGATGTCATAGAAGTGACTTTGAAGTAATTCACGATGCTAATAAACGTTTAGCCAGAGAATGTTCTACTGGTGAACAAAAAATTTTGCTTATTTCTATTGTTCTATCGTTTGTACATCAAAAAATCGAATCAATAGATAATAGTTTAGTCCTATTACTAGATGATGTAATTGCTCGTTTAGATTGGCGACACCGTATGGTACTATTCGAACAGATCGGTAGTTTTAATCAAAATAGTGATTGTGCGTTTGTCCAAACTTTTTTCTCTGGAACAGATTCAAACTTATTTGAACCACTTAAATGCGCTCAACTTTTTGAAGTAAAAGATGCCATTGTTGTACAGCAAAATAAGTAATGGGTGAAAGATGGACGGCGATCAAAATATCACGAAATATACCGCGGAATCTATCAAGGTATTAAAAGGGCTGGATGCTGTCAGAAAACGTCCTGGAATGTATATTGGTGACACAGACGATGGCACAGGATTGCATCACTTAATTTATGAAGTTCTTGACAACGCCATTGATGAATCACTTGCTGATGCGTGTGACGACATAATACTAACACTTCATTCAGACGGCTCCGCGTCTGTGGAAGATAATGGTCGTGGCATTCCTGTGGATATTCATTCGGAAATGGGGGTAGCCGCAGCAGAAGTTATAATGACGCAGTTACATGCTGGTGGTAAATTTGATCAAAACTCATACAAAGTTTCTGGTGGATTGCATGGTGTTGGTGTATCTGTTGTTAACGCACTTTCTCGTACACTTGATTTGACGATTTGGCGAGATGGAAATCAGCATCAAATGACGTTTCATGATGGAGTTCCAGTTGCACCGCTTGCCGTTACAGGAACAGCTAATGGAAAGAGAGGAACTTTGATACGGTTTACACCGTCTAATGAAGTTTTCAAAATTACAAAATTTGATTGTGCAACAATAGAACATCGTGTGCGTGAGCTGGCGTTTCTGAACTCTGGTGTCAAAATTACAGTTATTGATGAGAGACAAATTCCTGTATATACGTCAACATTGCATTACCAAGGTGGTCTCTGTGAGTTCGTAAAATATATAGATAGTGGTAAAACGGCGATTCATTCAAAAATGATTGAAGTGCACAGTATAAAAAACGATATTGTTGTTGACGTCGCTATGGAGTGGACTGACAGCTACCATGAAAATATTCTGTGTTTTACGAATAATATTCCACAAAAAGATGGCGGTACTCACTTAGCTGGCTTTAAAAATGCACTAACACGTTCTTTAACAAATTATGTAAATAAGAATGCTAAAAACATCAAGATTAAAGATTTAAAGACAAGTTTAACAGGAGAGGATATAAGGGAAGGAGTAACGTGTGTTCTATCTGTTAAAGCACCGGATCCAAAATTCTCTTCTCAAACTAAAGATAAACTAGTTTCTTCGGAAGTACGTCCATACGTAGAGGCTGCCGTAACTGAAGCTTTGGATGTATGGCTTGAGGAAAATCCGAATTTCGCAAAAACAATTACAAACAAAGTACTTGAGGCAGTCGCAGCAAGAGAAGCTGCAAGACACGCCAGAGAATTAACCAGAAGGAAAAATGCGCTTGATATTGCATCGTTGCCTGGTAAGTTAGCGGATTGTCAAGAACGTGATCCGAGTTTAAGTGAAATATTTCTTGTTGAAGGAAACTCTGCTGGCGGATCAGCGAAAAGTGCACGCAACCGTAAATTTCAAGCTATTTTGCCGCTTCGTGGTAAAATCTTAAACGTAGAGCGAACTCGTTTTGATAGAATGTTAAGTTCTGCCGAAATTGGTACTATCATTACGGCGCTTGGTACAGGAATTGGTAATGATGAATTCGATGCATCAAAGCTGCGTTATCATAAAATAATTATCATGACTGATGCTGATGTTGATGGGAGTCACATACGTACATTGTTGTTGACATTTTTTTATAGACAAATGCCGTCATTAATAGAAGGTGGATATGTTTATATTGCACAACCTCCGTTATATCGTGCTAGAAAAGGGAATTCCGATGTTTATTTAAAAGATGAACGTGCAATGGAGTCGTATTTAATTGATTTGGTTGCAAAGGATGGATATTTCGATGGCGGTGATATTTCTAAAATAAATACGGCGAAAGTGTTGATTGAGAATATTTCACGTCGATTTAATAATACTACGATTTTGGAGCAATTATGGTTTGCTGGATACTTTGAGGACCAAACTATTAATTTAGATGGTGTTGCTGCAAGATTGAAAAAGTGCGATACATCATCTAGGGCACAGTGGAATGTTGAGAGGAGCAATTCATCTGATGAGCCCGCGATTATAGTATCGAGAACCATTGCTGATGTGAAGGAATCGTGGGTTTTTGATGATTCTATAATCGAAATGCCAGAAGTACGTATGTTGATTACGACACAGAATCATATATGCGACATATTTAGAGATGGCCCTGTCGCGTATCACGCAAAGGACGGAGGACAGTTTTTGATATTTGGTCCGACACAACTGATGAAGTTACTTTTTGAAAACGGTAAAAAAGGATTGACCATTAATCGATATAAGGGATTAGGCGAGATGGATCCAGAGCAGTTGTGGGAAACCACACTTGATCCGCTTGCAAGAACATTATTACAAGTAAAAATAACAAAACCAGAGGACGCAGATCGCATTTTTTCTATATTGATGGGTGATGTAGTTGAGCCTAGACGAGATTTTATTCAAGAAAATGCGGATAAAGTGATGAACTTAGATACGTAGCGAAGCTTGTGGTGCTAGTGTTTGAGTGTCATGTAAAAACTTCGTAAAGTGAAAGAAGTAACAACAAGCACCAAATTTCATATCTTATAACCTTAGCAATCGAAACATATTACGCTGCTAATCTGTTTCTTCTATAACAAAAATTGGTTTTCTTTCATCCAAGCGTATGTTATTTGCCATTAAGAGCAATCTTACTTCTGTAATTGGCCGTTGATCCAAAAAGTACTTTTGTGTTTTTTCTCCATCAATAAACACAATTTTTTTAGCTATATTGTATCCATAGCTTTTGAGATACAAAATAACAACACTGATCGACGCGTGAATGGTTGTTGGTGTCTGCACGTACATCTTGTTCATGTAATTAACGTGTATTCGCGGTACGTTTGCGCGAATTTTGAATCTAGACAAAGCTTTGTGTAATGCCGTAGGCGATCGTCCTAACTGCTTTGACATGTATTTTATGTTTTTTCCGTCTAAAAAACCTCGTTTTAAGCTACAAATGTCTTTTTGCGTCCATTCTTTTTGTGTACATGTTGTTGATTTTTGTACGTTGTTCATGGGGAAAACTCCAACAAAATTAACTTCCTGTTAATATTCTTCGAAATTTATGTGCAGAAAGTCAAAACAAAAAAACGCCCATAAAATTTTAGTATAATTTTACATGATCATTCGCTCGTTGCAAGCTAAATTCTGGCATGTACGATATTTATTTCAATAAAAAATATTTAACTCTAAAAAATACTTGATTTATGGTTTGATGTATAGTAGGGAGCTGTTGTTTGGCAATACTGGATTACGCGGTAAAGATTTTCCTGTCTTTGTTCAAAGCTCAAACACATGGGAAGAAAAAATTAGGCGATGACGCAATCAATGCACAATCCACAACTTGAATGATTGTTTTTATGTATGCTACAACAATAAATGAGGTTCCCCGATAGCTCAGTTGGTAGAGCAAGTGGCTGTTAACCACTGGGTCGGCGGTTCGAGTCCGTCTCGGGGAGCCAGCGTCAGAAATCTCTGTTACCAGGTGGTCTGTGGCTCTCAAAAAACCTTATATTCTGTGCGGTTTAGCAGTCCTTCCACTTTTATTAAAATTGTTTGTATTAGTCTCCACAACCCGTTGCCGCCACTTTTTTCTGCAAACCGAGACCAAAAGTCTCTGTTTTTAACGAGACCACCTGGTCGGGTTTTCAGAGACTTAAAAGCGGCTGTAGGCCTGGCGCAGCAAGTGTTTCACGGAAATTTTACGCAAAGTAGTTTGCAGATTAAAAAAGTGATAAAAAGGCGGTCCACTTTTTTCACGCAAAATGCCAAGGAAGGTTGGAAATGCTGGGGTTCTGGGCCAGCTGGTCGCCAGTTCGAGGCAATAGTGATCAATATCAGCAAAGGATGGCGGAAACGCTGGTTTTGTGCGGGATTGTGCCCGGAAAAGGAAAATTCGCACCACTGGAGCAAAAAATTCTTTTGTAACGTTTTTGTTGCGCGAGGCGCATCACTAGTGGTACACTTAAGTGTGAAGAAGTTTTTGATGAGTGAAAACCATGCCAACAGCTGAACCACGCATAAATGTTGTGCTTGATCGTTCTACACTTAGCGTCATTAAACAAATTGCGAAAAATACGAATAAATCAGTATCTAGAATATGCGCTGATTTTATAAAGAAGCAAATTGACGACGATGAAGACGCGTATTACGTAAAATTGCTTGAACAAATTGGGGATATTGGAAGTAAACCTAAAATAAGTTCAAAGGAAATGTACCGACGCCTAGATGAATTACAAGATTGAATATTTGGAAGAAGTCTTTCCACAACTTGCCAAAATTCCCAAAAACATTAGACAGGCGATTGTTCGGGCTATTGACGAAAGGCTGACGGTTGAACCATACAGGTTCAAACCCCTTGCCTACCAGTGGAAAGGATTTTTTAGGATGCGTGTTGGTGATTATCGCGTAGTGTACAAAATTTACGAAGACACTGTAACTGTGTTGATCGTTAAAATCGACTCAAGAGACAGTGTCTATAAATAGTCAGCTAGCGGCTAGATACGTTGCCTCCTGCTCTTTCCAGCTGACGGCAGGTTTCTTGCGCGTGAAATCCTGCAGGGTCCATTGTGGGGGAAGTTTCCCGGTAATAATGGCCTCTTTGACGCGAGGCGAAAGCAACGTCAAAAACAGGCGGCGGCGGACGTATTCGGGTTCCAGACAGTTTTTAATGGCAAGGTTTTCTGTTGTTAACGCGTCATTTTTAGCTAAGATGCGCCGCCAATCTTCCGCCTGTACCAAGGCCCTCAAGAGCTCAGGATCATTTGGCGTCAAGGTATCCCACGCTTTGTCAATATTTTGCGGATATTCATAATCGCCATCCAAGTTGTTCCCAGCCCACAAGTCGGCTAAAGTGGCGGGATCA
>JAITIY010000035.1 GCA_031279185.1 Holosporales bacterium | reverse complement strand
GGATCTTGCTCAAGATTTTGCGAGTAATGACTTCACCAGACCTGCGCTGTTCGCTCTCGTTTTACGAAACCTAGGATTGCATGTCGCGCTTCAGCCGCAAATGGTCGCGGAGATGTCGGAAGGTTGGTCGAGCGTTTACGGGGCACCGGCGCCGGTCGCGGCTAGTTGATTAGTTGTGATCGATGACATGTTGGCCGGGTGGACCAGCGTTTGCTGGGCGCCGGCCGCGGCTAGTTGATGGGTTGTTGATTGGAGTCTAACTTGTCGATTGATGCGACACATTGTTTCAACAATCCTTGAGGATGTTGGTCTGCATCTTTACAGGTGCCAGTTGATACATGAACTTTGGCAAGTTTTGAAGAATGGTGTGGTGTTAATACAGTTCTACAAACTGCGTAGAAAATACAGCGCGACTGGTGTAAACTTTATTTGAATAGCTTTTATTTTGGCTTTTATTTTTTTTGATGAATCTGTCTTGGGCAAAGTATAAAATCCATCGTGATGGAGTTGGTTTTTCGTTGGCATTAGTAATTGCATCTTACTTGGTTGGTAAAGTAAATTTGCAATTGGGATATTTGGCATCGTTGAGCGTGTTTTGGTGTTTATATTTCTTCCGAATTCCAAAAAGGATACCGCCAAATGAGGAAGGTTTGATCGTTAGTGCGGCTGACGGACGCGTAGTGTCAATCAAAAAAATATCACCACCACTAGAATTCGGCCTAGGAAACACACCTAGAACGCGAATAAGCGTATTTTTAAACATATTTGACGTACATATTAACTATATACCAATTTCCGGTACAATAATTCATGCGTACTACGAACATGGACGCTTTTTTAATGCGGCAAAAGATAAAGCAAGTGAGCATAATGAAAAGAATGCACTAGTAATCAAAATGCCTAACGGGCAAACATTAGGAGTAGTTCAGATAGCAGGATTGGTCGCTAGACGTATTCGTTGTGACGTTTGTTGTGGTGATGAAGTTAGTACTGGACAATACTATGGATTAATACGTTTTGGCAGTAGAGAGGACATATACTTACCTGAAAACGTTGACTCACTCGTAAAAGTTGGTGATCGTGTTTTGGCTGCAAAAACGATACTTGCGAAAGTCAATTCACCAAAAAAACGTATCAAGAAGAAAGATATTAAGTAGACGATTCTTAAAGAATAAAATGACAGAAAAATGCCATCCATCATTTGAATTTGAGTTGCAAATGGAGTCTGCTTACAAATCTGTCGTGGCAGGAATAGACGAAGCCGGACGAGGACCGTTGGCTGGTCCTGTTGTGGCGGCTAGTGTAGCGATATTAGATAAACAAACGTTTTTAATGAAATTTGCAAAAATCAATGATTCAAAGCTTTTAACGAAAAAACAAAGAGAGTATTTTTTTCAGCAATTAACTACGTGCGATTTTGTAAAATTTGCAGTAGGTATTGCTTCTGTTGACGAAATCGACAAAATAAATATTCTTCAAGCTACGTTCCTTGCTATGAATAGATCTTTGGAATTATTGATTACGAATACACCAACGTTACATATTTCATCTTTTGTTGTTGACGGTAATGCAATACCAACAAAACTTTTACCTGGAATATTTATTGTGAAAGGTGATTCCAGGAGTTACAGTATCGCAGCCGCTTCTATTATCGCAAAAGTTTCAAGAGACAACATTATGCAATCGCTGGCTGTATCTTATCCAATGTATTGTTGGGATTCTAATATGGGATACGGAACTAAAGCACATTTTCGAGCAATACAAACTTTTGGAATCACGGATCATCACAGAAAAAGCTTTGTACCATGTTGTGAAAATAAGAATGACAAACATCAAATAACGTATTGAGTCATTGAATGAGTCACAATACAATGACCATATAGTCTGCAACAAGGTTACACGAACTAGAGGCGTGGTTTTTCCTGAAGAAAATCTTATAACAACTAAGACATCGCGAGAGGAACGTGTTGTTAATGGAACTGTTTTAAGCTTTGGTATAGCTTGCGGACAAGCTTATTTTTATAAAGTGCCGCGAGTGGCAGAGTTTCTTGATACCACAGAAGTAAACATAGATGCAGAAAAAGAGAAAATGAGAAATGGACTTTTAAAACTTAGAAACAGCATAAGCGACATGCTATCAGAAATTGCAGTTATCCTTACTGAAGAGTCTTTAGAAATTTTTGATATTTATAGATTATTTGCAAAAGATTCCATATTCGAGAAAGAACTACTAAGTGTGGTGTCTCAGGGAAAAAGCGCTTATGAAGCAACTGAAATTATTTCGCAAAAATTTAGACAAAAAATGAAAAATAATAATTTTTGGAAAACGCGATTATATGATATGCAATACCTTCTCAGAGAACTACGTAAATTTTTACAAAATGATCAAACTGAGGATGATTTACATGTCAATCAAACAAAACGACCGATAATACTGATCGCATCATACATATCCCCGGCAGATTTGTTATATTATTTCCAATATCATGGTATTGCTGGTTTAACGTTGAAAGACGCAGGTCAAACATCACATTGTGCGATTGTTGCCAGGTCATTACATATTCCTACTTTAGGCGGAATTTCTTTGACGCAAAAAATTTGTCCTACGTCAACACAATTGCTTATTGATGCGAATGCGGAAATGCTCTATATCAATCCGTCGTCGTCAACACTGGAACGTCTACAAAGAGCATCTGTTATTTTTAAAAATAGCAACGACGTACTTCCTATTCGAACTGTCACTAAAGACAATATAAAAATAGACCTATTTTTAAACGCTAATTTAATTTCAGATTTAGATTCACTAGATCATCCAATTATCAATGGAGTTGGACTCTTTCGAACAGAAATTCTCTTTATGCTTCCAAATGTTTCCACAGATTTTTATGCTCAAGTAAGGGAATATCAGAAAATTTTTGATAAAGCTGGTAATAAACCAGTTATTTTTCGTACAATTGACACAACAGATGATAAAGACTCTGAAATCTTTGCGAACGACCAATTGTCCAGTCAATTTCCAGATACACAAAAATCTAAATTAAAAGAATCACGTACTTTCTCTAAATATCTGGTTCAAGCAACTCCAATAGGACAAAATTTAGTTAATCGATATGAATTTTTGAGAATGCAGATCAAAGCATTGCTTAGGGCACGAATACAAAGTCAAAATCAGTACGATCCAGTGCACATTATGATACCAATGATTTCAGATGCAGTTGAATTGAAAGCATATCAAAAAATAATTGAAACTGAAGCAATGCAAGAAGCACAGAAACAACCATCAATAATAAGTCAGATAAAAATTGGAGTTATGGTAGAAGTCCCGGCACTTGTATATCAAATCAATCGGATTCACTCAATTGTTGATTTTGTTTCAATAGGTACAAACGATCTGTTTCACTTTTTCTTTGCGACAAACCGATGGGATATTCAGAGTCGTAGAACTCAAGATGCTTTATCTCCAGCTTTTTTGCAATTTCTTGGTAATGTTGTACATCAGTTTATACAACAAGGTATTCCTGTTCATGTATGCGGAGAGATGGCTTCGAACCCAATTACCGCTATGGCGCTAATAGGAATTGGCGTAAGAAGATTATCGATTGCCCCAAACTCTGTATGGCGTATTGCGCAAATGATAAATTCTTTACCATTAGAATTGCTTTTGCCGTATATGCGTCAATTTCGCCTTGAACCATTTGAGTTATGTATAGCGAACACGGCGATGCAGTATGAAAACTCAGTGGATATGCGGTATACATTACAGAAATTTGCTCATGAATACGGAGTGTTAATATGACTAATTTTCATAAAACAGAACATACTCGTGTATTAATTATAGGCTCTGGTCCAGCTGGATACACGGCTGCAATTTACGCTGCAAGAGCTGGACTTAGCCCTGTGTTGTTTACAGGTGCTAACATTGGTGGACAACTGATTCAAACAACAGAGATAGAAAATTTCCCGGGATTTTCTGAGCCAATTCTTGGCATAGATCTCATGGACAAAATGCGGAATCAGTCGGTAAATGTTGGAACGCGTCTGATTTTTGAGTCAATTATTGATATAGATGTCGAGGTGCGACCCTTTTTATGCATTGGGGAAAAAACAAAATACACAGCAGATGCTGTGATTATAGCGACTGGAGCAAGTGCAAAGTGGCTCAATGTGACAGGGGAGGCAGAATTTAAGGGGAACGGAGTGTCTGCTTGTGCTACATGTGATGGTTTTTTTTACAAAAATAAAACAGTTGCTGTAGTTGGTGGTGGGAATACTGCGGTAATTGATGCGATATTTTTGACTAAGCATGCGAGCAAAGTTATTGTTCTTCATCGCAAAAATTTTTTACGAGCAGAAAAAGTTCTACAGGAACGGTTGTTCAGTAATCCAAAAGTAGAAATTGTTTGGAATGTTGTTGTAACTAAAATTTGTGGTGACAATAATCGGTTAACAGGTGTTTGTATCTCAGATATTTCTACTGGCAATGAATCTTTGTTGCATATAGATGGCTTATTCGTAGCCATTGGGCATATACCGCAGACTTCGATGTGTCGAGGGAAGTTAGAACTTAGTGCTGACGGCTATATCGTTACTTACGGTACTACGCGGTCATCTGTTCCTGGCATTTTCGCTGCTGGTGATGTGATGGAGTCGACATATCAACAAGCGGTTGTCGCCGCCGGACGGGGGTGCATGGCGGCTATGGATGCAGTGCATTTTTTAAGCATGTCTGGGCCGCGTCCAGAAGAGAAGCAGCAATAAACAATTAAAAATAAAAAAACATTTTGATCCTCCGATGAAAGTCGCCACAATCCTAGTTTTTAGTTCTTATGTATATCTTGCGTTTTGGCCATTTCCTAACGAAAGCTAAAAAGCCACGAAAGTCATTGGAAATTACTACAAGTGTGTGAGTTGAGGTGGAGCGCGTTACATCGGTTACTGCTGGATCGCGAACGGATGAATAGTTTTGGTAAAATTGCATTGGCTGTTCTAGTTCAGATACAGATGAGACTGCCCCCCAGCTTTTACGGTGGTCCTAACAGACGGATTTTGACGAGTGTGGGTAACCCTCGTGTATAACCTTGTGGGCAATTGGGGACGCAAG
>JAITIY010000034.1 GCA_031279185.1 Holosporales bacterium | reverse complement strand
CTAGACGTGACTTTTAATGAGGATAAAGCGTGTATAAGAAACGATAATTCGGCAGAAAATATGGATATAGTGCGCAAATGGGCGTTGGCAATGCTGAAAAACGTGGAACGAAAACCAGGTCAGTCAACAATATCACTGATGCGGAAAAATGCTATGTCTTTCGATCATTTGTCAAAGTGTTTGTTTAAGATTTTTCATGCGTAGGCCCTGATGACTCCTATGGCGTATATTGAAACAGTTTTGGGGACTGGGAAACAGTCTCAAAGTACATGAAATTATACAAAAAACATAGGACGCTTGTAGTAACAAACAGTGTATGCAATACTCTTTAGCGTTAAGCATTGATTGTGTGTAAAGACTTAGCGTAGATTGTAAATTATCGTTGTGTTTTTTGGCGAAAGTAATGTCGTCGTAACTGGTTGTGTACATATTCATGCCGCAGTGGCTCAGTGGTAGAGCACATCCTTGGTAAGGATGAGGTCGAAGGTCCGATTCCTTCTTGCGGCATCATCAATTTTAATTACAAAACCTTCAGAAACAGAGTTTTTGCAGCAACATGGAGTGCAAAACAGTCACGGACTTGTTGCGATTTGATATACGTGCGATGCGATCAAACATATGACTCTAGTGTCACTGTTTTGTGAATTCCGCTGATAGATTCGTTTGCACTAACTATGAGCACGCCATCTTCATCTACGTTAAACATCACATTAAGTTGTGGTTGACCTTTTGGCATAGGAGGAATATTACGGAGGATGAATTTACTCAATGATCTGCAATTTCCTACTTTTGCATCATCTCCTTGGACAATGTGAATAAATATCTCTGTTTGATTGTCGTACATTGTGGAAAATTGTGTGTTTACGCAAATTGGTGTTGGTGTATACTTAGGAATAATATTTTCCACGTAACCCATCACTGTTTCGATTCCAAGTGAAGCAGGAACAATATCTAATAACAGTGGACGAGAAGACATTGTATTGTTTGTTAATACTTCGCCATGCAATGCTGCACCAATTGCCACTGCCATATCTGGATCAACAGAGCGCAGAATTTTATCGTGTCCAAACATTATATCAAGATAATGCGTTACACGTTTTAAACGTGTGGATCCGCCAGTTAGTATCACACCAGTAATATCACTTTCATTTAAATGCGAGAATGCTAGAGCATTTTTGACAATTTGCATAGTTCTTTGTACATATTTATCTATAATTGCGTCAAAAGCAGTAACAGAGTCGGAAGAATTGTTATAAGACTCTTTAATCGTTTTAGCTTTTTGCAGGTAGTATGGGTCATTGTTATCATCACCTAGGTACTGTGCGATATCGATATCAATATTGTTTCCACCAAGATTTAAATCTCCAGTTGTAGCAAGAACTTGAAAAACATCATTTTGAATGCGTAAAACAGTTACATCAAATGTCCCTCCGCCAAAATCATATACAAGAAATATGCCGTTTGCTGTATTGTTAAGTCCATATGCGATTGCTGCAGCAGTTGGTTCGTTCAATAAGCGAATAACGTTTAATCCTGCTTTTTTCGCAGCAATTTTAGTTGATTTTCTAGCAATGTTTGAAAAACGAGCCGGTACCGTAATAACAACGTCGGATACAGTTTTTTTTAAAAATTTTTCTGTAAGTGTCTTTAAATGTTGCAGTAATACTGCGGATAAATCTATCGCGGAATACTGCGAAAATATTGTTTGTTCTGGTTCTTCCATAAATTTTTTAAAATCATGAAAATCACCATACTCTAACGATGGTGCTAGTGATAAATCTTTTTTTAATACGCTTGGGACAAGATTTCCACGTATTGGAAGCACACTAGCTTGTTGATTCGTTGAAACAGCAATAACAGAGTTTGTAGTACCTAAATCTATTCCTATGCACCATGTATTTGTGCTGTTTACTGTTGTTGCAGTACTCTTTCCAATAGATATAAGTTTCATTAAAACAGTTATAAATTTATTATTTCCTTGAATTTAACACTTTTTCATATATTTATCTGTGTATTTCGTGCAATAAAAATTCGTCGCACGAAATGCACTAAAGTTTGATGTAATTGCCCTTAAAAACGTGAATCAATTAAGTTTCGTGAATATTCATGAAATGTGGTTAAACTTTTAATCTTGTGGAATTTTTATCGATCACGTTACGGCTGTGTGCTAACATCACAACTGGAAGGTACTAAAGTAAAAACGATATGGCAGATATTTTTATAAGAGGGCAAGGAGGACGTTTAGAAGCAAGATATCTTCCGCCGCGAACGAAAAACCATCCAGTAGTAGTAATCTTACATCCACATCCGCTACAAGGCGGAAGAATGGACAACGATGTCGTGAACACAATAGGATGCGCCTTTCATCAACAAGGCGTTGGAACGCTACGCTTCAATTTTCGCGGAGTAGGACGCTCTGAAGGATATTACAGTGGTGGTGAAGGTGAGTTAAACGATGCAGCTGCAGTGATTGATTGGCTTCAAGCATCACGACGCATAGTACATAGATTGTGGATTTCTGGTTTTTCTTTTGGATCTTGGATCGCTATGCAGCTTTTAATGAGACGTCCTGAAATAGAAGGTTTTGTTATCGCAAGTCCTCCAGCGCATGCTTTTGATTTTAATTTCTTGGCACCTTGTCCTGTATCTGGACAAATTTTGTATGGTAGTAGTGATTCAATTGTGCCTCGAGAGTCAGTAGATAATTTAGTAAATAAACTAAATGGACAAAAGGGAATCAACATTAATTATCAAGTAATTAACGATGCAGATCATTCTTTTAACGGTAAACTTGACGATGTACAAAATCTTATCGGTACGTACGTTAATGGTTTATTATCAAATTACATTGATGAAGTAGATTTAGATTATAAAGTTGGTTAATTTCTGCATATTGACATAAGCAAAGTAAAATTACAGATGATGTTCTATTTACAAATTTGTTTTAGTTGATGGTTAATACTATAACAACAAAAAATTCTAAAGTTTTATTATGCGAATGCTTTTTCTTGAGCTTGCGTTCTTGATGTTGACTTTTTCTTTCCATTAATTTTGATTGGTTCGATGTTATTTGTTACATTATCCTCTGTAACTATAATCTCTGCGACGTCTTTGTCTGAAGGAAGATCAAACATTGTATTCAGTAAAATAGCTTCCATAATAGATCTCAGACCGCGTGCTCCAATTTTTCTCTCTATTGCTTTCTTAACAATTGCATCGATAGCTGTGTCTTCTACCTTTAGCTTAACACCTTCTATTTCAAATAATCTGGCATATTGTTTTAATAAAGCATTTTTCGGTTCCATTAAAATACGTTTTAACGCAACTTCATCCAAATCATCTAGTGTAGCATGGATTGGTAAACGACCAATAAACTCTGGGATTAGACCGAACTTCAATAGATCTTCTGGCTGAACGTCTCGTAAGATTTCTCCTGTTGATTTATCTTCCGGAGCAGATACTTTTGCACCAAAACCAATACCAGAGCCATTACTTCTTGTGCTAATTACTTTATCCAGTCCAGCGAACGCACCACCACATATAAACAAAATGTTAGTTGTATCTACTTGCAAAAAATCTTGCTGAGGATGTTTTCTGCCGCCTTGTGGCGGTACAGACGCAATGGTACCCTCCATGATTTTTAGAAGTGCTTGTTGTACGCCTTCTCCAGAAACATCTCTAGTAATTGATGGATTATCTGATTTTTTAGAAATTTTATCGATCTCATCAATGTAAACGATACCATGCTGAGCCTTCTCGACATTGTAATCCGCTGATTGTAATAATTTTAGTATAATGTTTTCAACATCTTCACCAACGTAGCCAGCTTCAGTTAACGTAGTAGCATCAGCAACAGTAAATGGTACATCTATAATTTTAGCTAAAGTTTGTGCTAATAACGTTTTTCCGCAACCAGTTGGTCCAATGAACAATATGTTCGATTTTGTGATTTCTACATCAGATTTTTGTCCCAAATGCGCCAACCGTTTGTAGTGATTATGAACAGCGACTGATAAAACTTTTTTAGCGTGATCCTGGTTAATGACGTATTCGTTCAGGATGCTGCATATTTCCTTCGGGGTTGGTACAGCTTTATTTGTAATAGAAACAGAATCTTTCGAATTATCCTTTATTATATCTGAACACAGCTCTATGCATTCATCGCATATAAAAATGGAAGGTCCAGCGATAAGCTTTCTGACATCATGCTGACTCTTTCCACAAAACGAACAATATAACGTCGTTTTTGGCGATTTATCAAAATCCTTCGTCATTAATACTTTCTCTCAATTCTTCATCGAACCACCGTAACGGCAGAACGTCGTTGTCAGCCTTTATTTTACAAATACAGTATTACACAAGAACCACGAAAAAAACGTTAATGCTATATTATTCTTTGTTCTCGTTTCGAGAAACAATCACACTATCTATCAAACCAAAATCTTTGGCCGTGGATGCAGACATAAAATTATCTCTTTCCACCGCGACTTCTATTTCAGATATTGATCTCCCAGTGCAAGCTGAATAAATTTTGTTCAGGTTCTTTCTTATGTTTATAATTTCGTTTGCTTGAATTTCTATATCTGTGGCTTGTCCTTGCGCACCACCAGACGGTTGATGTACCATTATTCTAGCGTTCGCAAGTGCTGACCTTTTTCCCTTTGTTCCAGCAGTTAATAACAAAGACGCCGCAGAACAGGCTTGTCCAATACAAGTTGTGACAACATCACATTGGATAAAATTCATTGTGTCTAATATTGCTAACGCTGATGTCACGACGCCACCTGGCGAATTTATGTACAAAAAAATGTCTTTATTTGGGTTTTCCGATTCAAGAAATAATAACTCGGCACACACAATTGATGCCATGTCATCGTGTATTTGGCCAGTTAAAAAAACAATTCTTTCTCTTAAAAGCCTTGAGTATATATCAAATGCTATTTCACCGCGGCCAGACTTTTCTATAACTGTTGGAATCGTAGTATACATTCTCTCACGAACGTTTTCATCTAGTAATATTGGCCGACCAGTTTGCTTTTTATATCCAATGCTCATAAATCTTTTGGTGAATTGCCACACATACTGGCATTCTACTATACGTTAATACTTAATTCCACTCATGTTAAACTGTGCACAGCATCATTCCATGAATGAAGTGTAATATACCATTACGTTAATGTCGTGAGACGATATGTCCAGTGTGAGAAAGTGAAAAAAATGTTAAACATTGTATTCCTTTTTTGTACAATCCAATGTATCAGAGCATTGTTTAGTATAATGTGCAATATCGGTTCTTTAATGAAAACGGATAGTAGGCGTCAGTATGTGAGATTGATAAGACGTTGGATTCGACTAGCTTATGTTCGGTGTTTGGTCTGTGTAATCCGGGAAATTAAAAAGCTGAAAAAAGTAAAATACGACAAGCCAGGTTCTATTTTTGTTGTTTCTATAAAAGGCTTTGATGAAACTGTATCAACATTTGAAAAAATTGAATTTGTATCGTTCGTAGCCAGGAATTTTTCTAAAAATGGATACAACACACATATATGGATCAAAGACTCCAAAACTAATCAAGCTAGACTAATTTTTCAACCGAAATCGTACATTGGTATAAGCGAAGCAACATTTATTTTAGGACAACAGTTTCAAATATGGCTGTGTAAAGATCCGCTAAACGCTATTGTATCAGCCGCTAATGCTGGAGCTAATATTATCTTCCTTTACGAATATTTTGAACGTGGTAAGCAAATTTCAGATTTTTCTATATCTCTCATTAAAACAAATAATATTACAAGAATTAGTAGTATTTTGATGAAATCAGATGCGATTGTTGCGTTAGATAACAAAAATTACGCCGATTTGACGAAATTGCACAATGCAGTTTACAAAGTTAATTGGATTATTTTACAAGATGGATTGAAAAAGAAAATTAACTGTAATACTCCCATTGTTGGGTTCACTTGGTTACAGGATTCTGGGGTATTTTTTCGTACGTTGTTGTACGGTGGATTTAATATTAAAGGTTTTATTCCAGTCAGCAATTTAGCAAAAGAAGAAAAGCAGTTAAAATATATGTTAAGCATCGCTGCTTGTTACAAAGCAATACTTGTTGCTAGTGATAAAGATGCACTGTTCTTTTCAAACAAAACAAAACTCAATGTTTGCGCTTTGCAGTTAGAAATTTGCATCGGACTTGATTTAATACGTCAAATTGAACATTCAATTCAGCGATTAAATCAAAATAACCAAGATAGTAATATTAAAATAGTAAAATCAGCAAGTTCCAACGATATCATGTAACGATGACGTCAACCAATTCAAAACTCTCGATAATGTCGCCTTCTTGAATTCCGTTGAACCCATCTAAAATAATTCCGCATTCATGCCCTTCTTTTGCCTCTTTTATATCATCTTTTTCATGTTTCATAGTATCGATCTTCCCAGTGAAAACAATTTCATTGCCTCGATGAATTTTCACAGGATTAGTGCGTTTAACAACTCCACTAAGAACATAGCAACCAGCAATTTTTATAAACTTACCCTTTGAAAAAACAACACGCAACTCAGCTTTACCAAGAGACTTCTCTTCTGTTTTTGGTGCCAACAGTCCTTTCATTATCGATTCAATTCTTTTTAACAGTTCATAGATAATAGAATAATGTTCAACTACAATTCCTTCTTTATCTGCAAGCAGACGTGCTTGATGTGATGCTTTAACGCAGAATCCAAAAACACAAGATTTCGACGTTTTTGCTAGCATTACGTCTGATTCGTTGATATCTCCGATTGCGCCATGAAGAATGTGTACAGTAACGCCATTTACTGACAACTTACTAATGTTTGATTCTACAGCTTCAAGAGCGCCACGTGTGTCAGATTTAATGATAATATTCAATTCTTTGATGTCACCCTCAGCAATTTTATGCATCATTTGTTTGATTGAGTTTTTATTACCAGCAACAGCCAGTTGATCGTTTCGCAATTGTTGACGATTTTCAGCTATTTCACGTGCTTTTTGTTCCGTATTTACAACAAAAAAATCATCTCCTGCACGTGGGATCCCATTAAGTCCTAAAATTTCAACAGGACACGATGGCCCCGCTTCTGTAATTTTTTGGCTTAAACAATCATGCATCATTTTTATTCGTCCAAAAGCTGCACCTGCAACGAATATATCTCCCGTACGAAGTGTCCCTTTTTGTACCAAAACTGTTGCAACAATTCCACGCCCTTTTTCTACAGCAGCATCAACAATAACACCCTCTGCAAGACCTTTAGGAGAGGCTTTAATAGATAACATCTCTGCTTGCAAGAGGATTGCTTCAATTAATTTATCTAAATTAGTACCGTTTTTCGCAGAAATCTCTACTGAAATTACGTCTCCACCAAAATCTTCTAAAATAACACCATGATTCAGCAATTCATGTTTAACTCGTTGTGAATCAGAACCAGGTTTATCAATTTTATTAATAGCTACGATGATCGCGGCATTAGACGTTTTTGCATGTGCTATTGCTTCAATCGTTTGTTCGTTAACACCGTCGTCAGCGGCAATAACCAATATAACAATATCTGTAACATTGGCACCTCGTGCTCTCATTTCACTAAATGCAGCGTGTCCTGGAGTATCAAAAAATGTAATCTTTGCCTCAGAATACGGCGTTACAATTTGGTATGCTCCAATTTGCTGAGTTATTCCACCGAACTCTGTAGCAGTAACGTTAGTTTTTCGTAGCGCATCTAATAACGAAGTTTTCCCATGATCAACATGTCCCATAATGGTGATAATCGGAGGACGAACCAACAAATCTTCTGGTTTGTCATTCTTGCGTCGTGCGCTTGCCTCTCTGGCCACCGAAGATTTTCGTTTTGGCTGGTGTCCAAACTCAATGCAGATAATTTCCGCTGTATCTCCATCAATAACTTGATTAATCGTTGCCAAAATACCCATTTTCATCAATGATTTGATAACAAGCGCACTACTAATTGCCATACGATTCGATAAATCGCCAACAGTTATTGTGTCTGGAATGACTACGTCTCTAACTACTTTTTGCAAATCTGATTTTGTCGAAACTGTATGCTTTTTTTGATATCTTCTGTACGAAGCTAGAGATCGAGTTCTTGTTTCCTCTTCATAATCCATAACTCTAGTTAAAACGTTTCGAGATAATTTTTTCGAAAGTTCTTGTGGCGATCTCGTACGTTTTCTTCTTGACTGATCAAGTGACTCTAAATCTTGATCTTTCTTTACTTTTACAGGTTTAGAACTTTTATTTTCGTTTGATGCGGTAAAAGATGTACGTTCTACAACTCTTTTTCGAAAGGTATTTTTCTCACGCGATACCGCAGACTTTGGTGCATTTACATCTTTTTTAAATCTTGATCGCGTCTCGTTTTCTTGCGGTTTTGCTCGTGGTCCATAACTTGTATCTCTTAAAATAATTGTCTCTTTTTTCCAAGGAGGTCCATCTTGATTACGATTAAGTCCGCCACTATTAAATCCAGTGCGAGATTTGCCACTATACTCGCTTTTATTATCAGATCTATCCCGATTATTGTATTCATTACTACCTGATCTATATTGTGCGTTGTATCCGTCTTTGTTGCCAGCTCTATCCCGACTGCTGTATCCATCTTTACGATCAAACCTACCGTGTGCACTACTATATCCACCTTTGTTATCTGATCTGTCTTGACTGCTGTATCCACTTTTGTTGCCAGGTCTATCTCTGTAACTGTGCCAATCTTTGCCGTCAGATTCATCTCGATTGCTGCGCTCGCCTTTGTTGCTATGTTTATCCACTGACGTTAACCCAGAACCACCGAAACGCTCTTTTTCATATGTTTTATTCGAATATTTGTATGAACGATCTTCTGGACCAAAAGATCTTTTGCGTTCTGTTGTTTCTACACGCGACGTATGGCTCTGTCTGTGATCTCCATTATTTTGGACACGGTCATCGTAATTAAGCGGCGTTTCCGCATTCGGTTTTTTGTACTGTGACCATACTTTTTTATAAGATATTCGTGCTTCAGGTTTTTCAGATGTTCTTTTCAAGGCAGAAATCCTAGCATTGATTTCTGTATCAGTTAACCTTTCTGAACTTGACTCGCGTCCTTTGCGACGGTCAAATGCGTGATCTTTGTGTTCCAATGCTATTTTGCGGTCTAGTAAGCTAGATTTCTTCCTACGAACCTCAACAGTGACTGTACTCGTACCGCGTCTGTTTTGCATATGAAATTTGCCGCTAGCACTTTTTACTTTATCACGATCGTTATTACTATCCGGCATAAATATCAATACCTCTAACCAATTTTATCTGCCCATCAACTTTGGCAAGAACTATCGTCAAACGATTTTTGACGTGCCGTCATAATGACGACGCCAGCTTTGTCACGATCAAGTACATTTTCGCCAATGACATCAAACAACTCATCCGTTGATAAATCCGCGACATCACTGATTGTACAAATATTATTATCAATAAGTTTGCTGAACATAGATACGTCTAAGTGCGGTAGGGCCAGGAAATCGTCATCGATGTTAAGACGTTCACATTTATCAAAAAATATCTGTTCTTGTTTCGCGACAAACAAAGTCGCTTTTTTATGAACATCTTGAGCAAATTCTTCACTAAAACCATTAATAGATATAATATCGTGGACATCTGTTTCTGCTATGCTTTCTACAGAAAAAAACCCTTCTGTGACAAGCACTTGTGCCCACATATCATCAATTTCCAACGTTTCAATAAAGGACTTAACTGCTGTAGCACGTTCAACCATACGTCTGTTCGCATCCTCTGTCTCTGGGATAACCGTAATCTTCCACCCTGTCAGCATCGACGCTAAACGAACGTTTTGACCGCGCCGCCCTATTGCCTGACTCAAAAACTCATCTTCCACAACTACATCAATTCGTTCTTCTTCCTCATCAAAAACAACACGTTTAAACTCCGGCAACGACAACGCGTTCATGACATATGCAGCTGGATCTGTTGCCCAAGCAACAATATCTATTTTTTCACCATTAATCTCCGTCATAACAGCATTTACGCGACTACCTTTAACACCAACACATGCACCAATTGGATCTATCCTGCTATCAGGAGAATACACTGCCATTTTAGCACGACTTCCAGGATCACGAGCAATGGCCATAATTTTTATAAGACCATCGTAAATTTCCGTTACATCCTGTTCGAAAAGCTTCGCTATAAAATCATTGTGCGTCCTAGACAAAATCAACATAGGTCCTAGTGATTCTGGTCTAATATCCACCAACAATGCTTTAACTCTGTCACCAATATTGAACGTTTGTCTTGGAATATTATCTTCAGAACGCAGAACTCCCTCAGTATGTCCGATATCAACTATAACACGGTTATTATCCACATGCTTTACGATACCGCTGATAATTTCACCTTTCCGCTCAACAAACTCTGAGAATTGCCGCTCTCTTTCAGCTTCTTTTATTTTCTGAATAACGATTTGCCGTGCACCGTGTGCAGCAGCACGTCCAAACATCAGAGGAGGCAATAACTCTGTTAATTCTCCACCCAACACTATGCCAGGATCTTGTTTTTGAGCATCGTCAAGTGATATTTCATTCAACGGATTCTCAACTATTTCAACAACAGTTAAAACCTTTTCAATTACGATTTCTCCAGTTTTACGATCAATACGTGCTCGAATATCCTGCTCATTTCCGTATTTTGTCTTTGCTGCTTTTTGAATAGCACACTCCATCGCTGCAAGTGACTCTTCTTTGTCAATATTTTTTTCTATTGCCACAGCCTCCGCCACCTGCAGTAACTCTGGACGAGGTTGGCTCGAATGGGTATCCTCAGCGGCAACATTAATTTTACTCTTGATCAAAACTTCTCGCTTCTAGTTATTTGGCACATTACCTAAGACCTTATGTATTTATATCGATTTTTCAAGAAGAATCCAATGACTTATTATCGATACAAGTTACTACAATTCCTTACAATCTGGTGCAAAAGACAATCACTAACGTTATACACCTTACTCAATACCAAGCTCTTTTTCAATTTCTTTCACTTTCATTTCTGAATCAATAGGTCCGACAAGTAATTGGTAAACAATTTTTCCGTTAAATGTTTTGCTCGGTCGTATACGAATCTGCAAATCATGTGTTCGTTCAGGTACATAACATATGAGACTGCTACGCGGCATTTAGAGGCAGTAACGTTTGTGCAAGAGGCGAATCTGATGTGTGTGGGTTAAACATTGTGAATAACTTTTGCGGGTAGCTTTTGACGCAAGTGTCCAGTCAGCTGTCCACAGAGTTATGCATATGGTTGTCCATCATCAGGATTACTTTTTGACAAACGCCATAAAAGCCACGAGAGTTATTTTTTCACGAAAAAACTCTTGTAGGCTTTATGCAAATTCATCATCTGCACAGGAACATTTATAAACTTTATTCGTACATGAGAACATAAGAATGTTTGATGCGGTACGAAGACTGCTACAGAAATAGTTTAGATCTCTATGAACAATTCCGCGAAAACGCTTAACTGGGACGATTCTCGCGGAGCAGTCTCAAAGTATGTGAACTTATGCAGACTCTGCAAAAATCCGTGGTTTCAGGTTAGATCTGTATATTCCCGAATGGCAACGATCTCTTCAATGGACAATTTGGTGCAGTGGCTTACTGTTTCTGGCGGGATTCCTGCTGCTAGCATGGAACGGGCGGCTTCTCTGAGGCCCTTTGCTTCACCGATAGCGATGCCTTCTTCCTTGCCAATAGCGATGCCTTCTTCCTTGCCCTCCTCCCGAGCCACAGTCATCTCGCTGTTGTAATCGTTAATCGTCTTTTGTCGCAAATCTGCAATCGCTCTAACCTCATCATCTGCGCTAATATATTTCAGCGCTTCCATCGCCGCCTT
>JAITIY010000033.1 GCA_031279185.1 Holosporales bacterium | reverse complement strand
ATAAAAATAATCCGCGCGGAGGCCGTCAGCACCTGATACGGGTCCGGATGATTCGGCTGAAACGTCATGTACGCGTCACTTATGGCGTTATGGCGTTGTGTCACATTCTGTCCCAGGATCCATATACCGATCACGTTTGGCACTTTATACGACTCGCCAGAGTGTAGCGCCATCGGAACCATGTTAGCCAAGTAACAGAACGCCCTCTGTGGGATTTCGCCAGTGTTTTTGCACTGAATTTCGATATCCAGCTTGGTACCGTCGTCTGTTGTGGCCTTAACGTCCAAACGGCTGGCTTTGTTTGTTTCCAGGATTTTAGAGATATCCGTATTTTCCAACGTTATGTCTTTTATATGCGGCTTACCCTTAAACAACGCATTCAAAAACGAAATCAACAACGGTTTTTTATCGTCTTTGCCAAATATTGTCTTAAAAATGTAATCAAGCTTCGGATCTAATAAATTAATCATTGCATATGCTCGAACTGTACCAACATTAAGATAATTATACTGTACTTGCGATGCTTACCACATGATTTTTACACTAATGGCTCACTTCTTTCGGCACCGACATCATTTTTTCAATCCGCTTTACGTCTCGAATGTGCGTCGACTATAGATCGACCACTCGTACTTACTAAATCAGGGAAAAGGCATTCAATGCCACAGCGCATACTGTAATCAAGGATTTTAGCCTTAGTGCCTCATCATCCATAGTGCATAGTACAAATTTGTTTAAAACGGCAACGATGTGACAAAACGAAATGCGCATAATATGTGTCTTTTTTAGTAAAGTTTTTATGTGTTTTCTGTTTTATCTATCCAACCACCACCAAGTACAACACCATCTTGAGTCCGAAAAACCACAGCCTGTCCAGGAGATACCCCATATTGTCCAGTTTCGAATGTAACGATACCATCACTGGAATCGCGATCACTATACTCAAACGTAGCTTTGATTGGAGACATTGTCGAACGATATTGTGCATAAACGTCTACTGGAGCATCCTTTGAAAGTATTTCAATAGCTAATGGATGATAATTACAAGCTTTTATAAAAGTTTTTTTAATTATTAGTTTATCTTTGTTGCCTACAAATACATCATTATTTCTTATTTTAAAGACATACAAAGGGTTTGCCGCGGAAATTCCAAGTCCGCGTCGTTGTCCAATAGTGTAATTTATCGCCCCTTCGTGTTTACCAATGATATTGCTGTTTTCGTCAAGTATTGATCCTGACTCTATCATCAAGTTGATTTGCGGGTGATTCGCAATGAATTCTTTAATAAACGCGACATACTGTCCATTGTACTCTGATAAAAAGCATATATCTTGGCTATCAGGTTTCTGAGATACATGCAGGCCATACTCCTTTGCATACTGTCTCACATGCGTTTTTACAGCTCGCCCCAATGGAAACACGGCCATTTCAAGCTGTTCCTTACGCAAGCCAAACATAAAATAACTTTGATCTCGACTTTTGTCTTCTGCTGGACAAAGAGCGACTATTCCGTCAATTAGCATTTTCTGTGCATAATGTCCTGTAGCAACGAAACAAGCGCCTATCTGTCGAGCATATGTGCATAAAGCTCGATATTTGATTTCATAATTACAGATGGCACATGGTAACGGTGTTTTGCCATCACAATACATTTCAACAAATGGCCTAATAACAAATTTATCGAATTGTTCACGATAATCAATTGTCTCAACTGGTACACCAAGAAGTGCACCAACGTCTTTCGCATCAGTTTCTGCGCGTTCTACTGATTTAGCATCAAACAGCTTCAGGTATATTCCGTGAACGACGCACCCGCATTCTTTCAAAATTGCGGCTGTTGTTGAAGAATCTACACCGCCAGACATTCCTAAAACTACGTGAGACCCTGGCAGAGGCATCACCGCTTGATCACAAAACGACGGAATATTAAGTTTCTGCATCGATCTGCACACTCAGGATGAACTTCACCAACAACGCTGCATTTTATAACAATTCCTAACAAATTGAAATCCACCAAAATGTATTGTGTTCAAGTTTTAATGAATTGTTGCACTCTGTACGATGAATAAGTATCATCAGTATAGAGGCAGAAAGATGCGGGTGTAGCTCAGGGGTAGAGCATAACCTTGCCAAGGTTGGGGTCGAGGGTTCGAATCCCTTCGCCCGCTTAAGTATGGTGTAATAAACGAGGGTATAATGGCAAAGACAGCGAGTGTATTGATTAAGTTGGTTAGTACTGCTGGAACCGGATATTTTATCGTTCGATCAAAAAATGCACGTAAAAAACCTGAAAAATTGGAATTGAGTAAATATGACCCTATTGCCAGAAGACATGTGTCTTTTAAAGAAGCAAAAATTAAGTAGTTGATAAACGTGCCAGTTTTAATTGTTGGGTTAGGTAATCCTGGTAGACAGTACGAGCGCACACGCCATAATGTTGGTTTTATGTTTATCGATGCGTTTGCTGAGTCTGTTGGAGTCCGCATTTGGGGAGAGCATTTCTCAGGGTTCGTGGTTGGAGTTGTTCATGAAAAGTTGGGGAAACTGATTTTATTGAAACCTCAGACTTTTATGAATTCGTCTGGACGTGCAGTGATCGCGTGTGCGAATTTTTTTAAGTTGTCGTTTAACGATTTGTTGGTCATTCATGATGATCTTGATATTCCTGTTGGTGTCGCTAAATTAAAGTGTGGTGGAAGTCATGGCGGACACAACGGGTTACGGGACATTCATAGATCAATTGGCAGTGATGGGTACAGGCGTATTCGCATAGGAATAGATCGTCCTGCAGACAAAAGTTTGGTGAAAGATTACGTATTGTCTAATTTTAGCGAATCAGAACGTGAAGAAATAGATGTAGTAATAAATAAATTAGTAATGCATCTTTATGACTTTCTTCCGTGAAGTAAAATGAAGTGAATTTGAAATACGTTAATTGCTTAATATGAACCAATATGGAATTACAGATAATTCAATTTCTATTTATATTCATTGGCCGTTTTGTTTATCTAAATGTCCATATTGTTCCTTCAACAGTTACCAAATTAACGACATTCTGAACTTTGAGCACTGGAAACTTGCTTATTTTTTCTCTTTGAACAAAATGGCAGAGAGTACTGATTCAAGAATAGTTCGTTCAATTTATTTTGGTGGAGGAACACCATCTTTGCTACCGACATGGTTTATAGAAGCAATATTATTGAAAATACAAAGTCTGTGGACAATTGACAGTAACGTCGAAGTGTCGATCGAAATAAACCCAACGACCGCAACGTCTGTTTACATGAATAACCTGAAAACTGTAGGTATAAATAGAGTATCCATAGGAGTGCAATCTTTCTCTGATACTGGGTTAACTGTATTGGGGCGAACTCATACTGTAAAAGATTCAATTAACACGATATCTTTGTGTGCGAAATTTTTCCCGAACCATTCTCTAGACTTGATATATGCATGGCCCAGCCACACACCTGAATCATGGCGAAGCGAATTACAGATGGCTGTCTCGTTCGGAACGCCGCATTTGTCGTTGTACCAACTAATGATTGAAGACAATTCTGTTTTTGGAAGCATGTATACACGTGGAGAACTTTTAGTGCCAGATGAAAATGTGTGTGTGGATATGTTTGAAACTGCGCAGCGTATTACTGAGCAAGCTAAGCTTCCAGCATATGAAGTATCAAATCATGCGTGTCTTGGATTTGAGTGTATACACAACATTATTTATTGGATTTATAAGGATTACATTGGTGTTGGACCTGGTGCCCATAGTCACATTACTATAAATCAAAAAAAATACGCTATTGTCCAGGAATCTAATCCACGCAAATGGTTAAAAATCATTCTGAACAATCAGTTTATACCTTCGACTAGTGAATGTCTTTCTGAGAAAGAGCAAGCGAGGGAAGCGATCTTAGTCGGGCTTAGAACTGTTCAAGGCGTTGACTGTAATGCATTGCCGACTTCGCTTGCGAGTGTAATCAACAACGACGCATACACGCATTTAGTGCAAAGAAAGTTTTTGATTTATAAAAAAGGTGTATTAAAAGCAACTTACAAAGGGCGGAAACGTTTAAACGCTATGTTGACATATTTGCTTAAATAACTCACCTATAGTATCATGTGCTCCGTCGGTTGAAATCAACTATTTTCAAAACCACCAAGTAAATGAACGTGATAATGAAATATTTCTTGGCCACCGCCAACGCCATTATTAGACAGTAGTTTAAAACCGATATTATTCAAGTCTAATTTTGCAATGACTTGATTAAGGCCTTGATAAAAACCATATATTTGTTCTTGTGTAGCATCATTATGAAAACTAAATGCATTTTCAAATTCTCCCTTGGGAATTACCAGTACATGGATTGGTGCCTTCGGGTATAAATCGTAAAACGAAATGAAAAATGCACTTTCATCGACAATTTCGCAAGGAATTTCACCTCGAATGATCTTAGCAAAAATATTATTACTATCGTACGACATACTTACTACTCCTAAATAAAAAATTTCACGTGAAATTACGAAATTCGCCCAACAACATAATCAAGTTCGTCGAAATCTGAAAAGTAAATTTGAATTACACCACCAACTTGCTTCAAATATATTTTAACTTTAACGTGAAAATAATCCGAGAAGGCCTGTTCCAATACTTTAAAGTCAGGCATAGATTCTATTGGTAGTAATGCAGCCGAGTGCCGCATCGAACGTGCTAAATTTTCAGCGGCTCGCACCGATAAATTTTCTTGTATTATTTTTTGCGCGATGGCCTCTGGATTCGGAGCTTCCAAAATTGCACGTGCATGGCCTGCTGTAATTTTTTTATCGCTTACCAACTGTTGAACAGAGTCAGGTAATTTCAATAATCTCGTCATGTTCACAACATAGCTGCGGCTTTTACTCAACATGTACGCAACTTCATCAACTGTTTTTCCAAAGTCATCGGTTAACGATTTAATCGCGTTCGCTGTTTCTATCGCGCCTAAATCATCCCGCTGCAAATTTTCAACTAAACCAAATTGTAGCGCAGTTTTGTCGTCACACTCTACAATAAGTGCAGGAATAGTTAATAATTTTACGAGTTTGGCTGCTCGCCAACGACGTTCTCCAGCAATAATTTGATATACATTGTCAGAAGTTTTCCTCACCAGAATTGGTTGTAACACACCATCTTGTTTGATGGAGGAAGTTAACTCTTGTAAAGATTCAGTATCAAAAAATTTACGAGGTTGATTGGGATTTGGACATATTTTTTGCAAATCCAATTCTACTACTAATGAAGTATGATTTTCAGATTCTTGTTGACGCAAATCGTGAAAAATAACATCAAGTCCTCGTCCTAATCCCTTGCTGTCAGATGTGTTCATTATTGTCCTCCATTATCTGGTGTTTTTTCAAAAATTCTCTAGCTAGCTCGAGGTACGCAATCGTACCAGGGCTCTTGAAATCGTAAAACAACACAGGTTTACCGTGAGATGGAGATTCTGCGATCTTAACATTACGTGGGATCACTGTTTTGTAAACTTTTTCTCCTAAATTTTTCCTAACATCTATTTCTATTTCTCTAGACAAAACGTTTCTTTTCTCATACATTGTCAAAACTACGCCAGAAATAAGAAGTTTTTTATTGAAGGTTTTTTTTATTTTTAGAATATTATTAAGCAATAGGACTAAACCTTCTAGTGCATAATATTCACATTGAAGCGGAATTAACACAAAAGACGATGCGTTCCAAGCGTTTAAAGATAGCAACCCAAACGATGGCGGACAATCTATAAATACAAAGTCATAGTCATCCAACATATCGTGCATTCTTGATTTTAATACATATTCACGATCTTTTTGCGAAGTCAATTCTAGTTCTATCGCAGATAGATTTATTGTTGATGGCATCAAACGTAAATTAGGTACGAATGTATCGTGAACAGAGGAAGAAAAGTCGTTAATACCGCTTAAAAAAGTATATACATTTTCTTGTGCGATAGGTGATGATAAGCCAACGGACGCGTTCCGTTGAGGATCTAGGTCTATTAATAAAATACGGTACCCTGCCGCTGCTAATGAAGCAGATAAATTAATCGCGGTTGTCGTCTTACCGACTCCGCCTTTTTGATTACTTACAGCGACAACCTGCACCATTCTGCATTTCACGTGAAACCATCTACTATTAGTCTGAGCAAATTCTTATATGAAATCAAGTCATTTTTACTCAAAAGATTTGCGCCGCCGAGCTCTTATTTTGACATAAAAAGCACCATTACCACCATCATTAGCTCGTGCAACACTATACATACTCGTCGCATCAGCATTTTCTTTCAGTAATGTATGTATTTCCTTGCACAAGAGACCACTTTTCCCTGTAATTACTTTTACCCAGGTGTTCCCATACGCTTGACTAGTGTAAAAAAATTTAGTTAATAGTGATAAAGATTGCTGTAAAGTTAAACCGTGCAAGTCCACAGTTCTCTCGACTCGGATATGTCGTATTTTTTTTCGCTGTTTGAGATACTCAACACAAAACGATTTGTTCGTTACCTCAGCTGATGCCAGCCGAATATCTGTGGTTATCACTGGGGCACGAAGAACTGTCTTTCGATCAACTGCCGACTGAACCACTGTATTATGAATAATTCTTTTTATATCTTTATTGATTGAATCCCATAAATCTTGCTCTTCCTTTGTAAAACGCTTCATTTGTGTTCACAATGACTCAACATCGCAAAAATTTTCCAAAACACACGCGCATCACTTCAATGCATCGTAATACTTTACAACACAAAGCAAATTACTTACCATCACTAACTAACGAATACTTTTATGTGCCGCTTTTTACCAACAGAAAGCAATACGCCGCCTTTTTCAAAATCCCTTGATGATATTATTCGTGCCGCTGTCACAATCGCCTCGCCTTGAAAACTTACACCGTTCCCAGCGACTAATCTCTTAAAATCGCCCTTACTCGCGCATAACCCTGTAAGCACGAACAAGTCGCCTAAAGAAATTGGTAACTGGAGTGTATCAATCGTAAATGACGGCAACGTAGAACCATCGCCGCCACTACTACCACCGCAAAAGATATAATCGGCTGATAAATGAATATGAGCCAGTATATCCCTCCCATGAATTAGCGCGGTTACCTCATCTGCCAGAATCTTTTTCGCTTCATTTAACTCACTACCCTCAAGTGTCTTTAAACGCTCTATCTCACTCATTGGAAGTTCAGTAAACTTTTTTAGGAAACGAATGACGTCATGATCGTCAGTATTCCTCCAAAATTGCCAAAATGTATACGGCTCACACATATCCTCGTTCAACCAAATTGCACCATCTACAGTTTTGCCCATTTTTGAACCAGAGGAATTCGTTACTAATGGCGCTGTCAGCCCAAATATCATTTGCTTAGACAATTTGCGCGCGAGTTCTACACCATTTACAATATTTCCCCATTGGTCTGCTCCGCCCATTTGCAAAAGACAACCATAATTCCGATTTAAATAATAGAAATCATACGCCTGCATTAACATGTAATTAAATTCTAAGAAACTTAACGGTTCCTCTTTATCTAGTCTTGATTTGACGCTTTCAAATGACAACATCCTGTTAACTGTGAATAAACTTCCGTAATCACGCAAAAAGTCTAAATATTTAATTTCAGTCAACCAATCGGCATTATTCACCAAAATTGCTTTGTTCGCAGAATCATCAAAATTAAGTAGATGTATAAATATTTTTGAAATTCCGTTTATATTTTCCTTAATTTGTTCAATAGACATTATTGATCTAGCTTTTTGTCTAAAAGATGGATCGCCAACTAGACTTGTACCACCACCGACTAAGACTATAGGACAATGTCCAAACTTTTGTAGCCAGCGCAATAACATAATTGCAGTTAAATTCCCGACTTGCAAACTTTTGGCCGTAGCATCAAATCCAACATACCCAGTAATAGATTTAGTTGAACAAATCTCATCCAATTGATCTACATCAGTAGCTTGATAAATAAACTCACGCTCATGCAAAACTTGTAGCAATTCGGATTTAAATTTAGGCATACTAGCAAAACAACAATTTTTCAACACACATCAAAGTTGGTTTGATGGTACAATGAGAAATGAATGCAGTCAAATTTTTAAAAACATGTGGGATTCTGCCGATGAGATCACTTTGCGATAAACCGTTGAATAGGCACTTCGATTTGAATTGGACATTTGACAACGGTAATTCCGCACAACCCTAAATACATCAATCCAACCAATAAAAAAACGACAAGGCCACCAACAATAATCTTGTAAACCATATGAAGTCGCCCATCAAAAAATACACACGCTCGGATTATACAAACAAAAGAGCACCACATGCAACCCGCCATCATTTGTCTTTCAGGGCCTACGCATGAGATATTTTCTTGATACATTTGACTAAATGAGTTATCGACATGGAATTCCGGCGCATCAAAGATTTAATAGATCTGTCTTTCTTATCCTTGGCTCCAATTAAAATTGCCAGTGCCCATTTCCGAATAATATCCATATTTTCTGCGGCGTTA
>JAITIY010000032.1 GCA_031279185.1 Holosporales bacterium | reverse complement strand
AAGCGTTCTGGAATGAATTTGCTTAGGATCATTGCGCATATTCAACGTTGAGAACGCTAAAATCTTAACCAGCACAGTTGACACTATCTCAACAAAACAGCTATTGTTTCAAGTGTTTCATGGCGGAGTAGCTCAGTTGGTTAGAGCAGCGGAATCATAATCCGCGTGTCGGGGGTTCAAGTCCCTCTTCCGCTATTGTTTTAAAACGTTTTTGTAGTAGAAAGGCATGCATATGAAAATTGGTGTAAACGAAATGAAGATTGGCAATATCGTGGAACACCAAGGTAAACTTTGGATTGTTGTAAAGATGGTGCATGTTCAGCCAGGTAAAGGTGGTGCGTATATTCAAGCTGAGCTGAAAGGTGTACTTGATGGAACAAAACTAAATGAAAGATTTCGCTCAGCAAGCGAGATAGAACGTATTTTTCTTGATGAAAAACAGTATCAATATTTATATGCAGAAGGTGAATCGTTAGTGTTTATGGATCAAGAGACGTTTGAGCAAATTTACGTAAAAAAAAGTGTTATTGGTTATCCTGCAGTATTTTTGCAAGATGGAATGGTTGTGAAGCTTATGTTTCATGAAGATCAAGTATTAAGTGCAGAATTACCAACTACAGCTATTGCAACGATTGAGCAAGCAGATCCTGTAGTAAAAGGTCAAACAGCGACATCTTCATATAAGCCAGCAATACTTGATAATGGAGAACGGATAATGGTTCCACAGCACATTGAATCTGGAATGCGAGTTATCGTGAATACAACTGATGGTAGCTATGTTGAAAGAGCTAAAGAATAAGCACTAACGTATACGTTTAAAACAAATGATGTGAATTAAAAAATAGGCTAATAGATGTTAGGAGTGTCTGGCCGTTCATCTGCGGTTATGAACGTAATGATTTTAGCAGCACAAAAGGCTGCACGTGGTCTTATTCGTGATTTTGGCGAATTAGAAAAATTGCAGACATCAAAAAAAAGTTTTGGTAATTTTGTAACAACTGCTGACAAACGTGCAGAAGCACTGTTAATAGAAGAATTATCTAACGCACGTCAAGAATACAGTATACTGACAGAAGAACGCGGTGAAATTCCTGCGCTGAAACCTTTATCACGATTTGATCAAAACGGCGGATATAGATGGATAATTGATCCATTGGACGGAACAACTAATTTTTGGCACGGAATTCCTTACTTTGCTGTCTCAGTAGCGTTAGAACGTTTTGGAGAGACTATTGCTGGTGTTGTATTTAATCCTATTACCAATGAGCTCTTTTGGGCAGAAAAAGGAAGAGGCGCTTTTTTGAACAATCAGCGAATACGTGTATCAGGACGCCGTTCTCTTGAGTCATTATTAGTAGTAACTGGTTCGACATTTGGATTTAGAGGTGATGATACAGGACATTTAAAACTAAACACGTTGGTTGGAAAAGTTGGAGCGATTCGTCACTTTGGAGCGATTTCACTTGATTTAGCATTTGTCGCTGCTGGTCGCGTTGATGCGTTCTTTGAAAAGAGTGTTCCATTGTGGGATAAAGCTGCCGGCTGCATGATTGTATTGGAGGCTGGGGGCGTTATCATAAATTATGAAAATGATGGGATTATCGCTGGTAATGAATCTGGCTCGAAGGTTTTGCAAAATAGCGTATGCTAATTTTTGAATTTATAAGAAAAGATTTGCAACACCATTGGAATCATTCACAAAAGTCCTGTGTTTGCTTTCAACGCAAATGTCTGCTTCGAAATATCTATACCAACGATCGCGTGTGTCGCAGTTCATGTTATAAAGGCACGACTATACAACGTTTTTTGTTATTGTGTCGCGTATGTTGTATGGGCCCTGGTAGGCCCTGGCTCGTACTCCAATCAGTCTTGAATATTTGCTATATTTTTAATACGTTGTCCCGTGTAATTAACGAAATTAACCTAATAAAGCAAGATGCCATTGTTAAAACTTATAAGAGAGCAGCTCACATCTGCTATTCAATTATTATCAAACGATGTTGATACAGCGAAAGTTCAAGTAGAACTTACACAGAATGTTAACCATGGTGACATCACAACGAACGCGGCGATGGTTCTGTGTAAATTTTTTGAATTATCACCGAAACGATTAGCTGAAAAATTAGTTGAAAAAATTAAAAATTTTGAAGAAGTAGACAAAGTTGAAATAGCTGGCAATGGCTTTATCAATATGACGTTGAAACATTTTGTGTGGACAGACGAATTGAAAAAGATAGTTGCACTTGGGAAAAATTACTCAGCGACGAACATTGCCAACAATCAAACTGTTCATATTGAATTTGTGTCAGCCAATCCCACAGGTCCAATGCACACAGGTCATGTGCGCAATGCTGTTCTTGGAGATACGATTGCAGCGCTTCTCCACAAAGTCGGATATAAAGTTTACCGCGAATATTATATCAATGATGCAGGTAGACAAATCGATTGTTTGGCACGCTCTGTATATTTGCGCTATTTAGAAGCACTTGGGCAAACTCTGCCACTTGGCGCGTTTGAAGGTGATGTTTATCCTGGGGAGTATTTAATTCCTGTTGGAAAGGAAATTGCTGACCGAGACGGTGATAAATGGATCAACAAAGCAGAAGGCGATTGGTTAGCCGCATTTAAAACATTTTCTGTAAACGCAATGATGCAATTAATTCGCAATGATTTAACCGAATTGGGAATTATTATGGATTGTTATACCTCAGAAAAAGTGCTTGCAGATACAGGTAAAATACAAGATGCTGTTGCTGTTTTAGAAAAAAATGGAGATATATACACTGGAACATTAGTACCACCACAAGGTAAAGTTGATGAAGATTGGGAGGTGCAACCTCAAACTTTGTTTAGATCAACAAAATACGGAGATGAAATTGACCGATCTCTGCGCAAATCTAACGGTTCTTGGACATACTTTGCAGGCGATATAGCATATCATTTTGACAAGTACTCGCGCGGATTCACTCAATTAATAAATGTTCTTGGAGCTGATCATTGTGGATATGTTACTAGGCTCAAAGCAGCGGTTACTGCTATTACAAATGGCAATGCTTCACTTAACATAAAATTATTTCAAATTGTGAATTTTTTTGAAAACGGTATCCCAGTAAAAATGTCGAAACGAGCTGGAACATTCATCACTGCACATGATCTTGTTAGTAGAGTCGGTAAAGATGCTACTCGCTTTATGATGATATCGCGCCACCATCGTACAATTATAGATTTTGATTTTAAAAAAGTATTGGAACTATCACACGATAACCCGGTATTTTATGTTCAATACGCTCATGCAAGAATTTGCTCTGTGTTTCGTCACGCATTATCAGTGTTTGGGCTTAGTGAAGATGTTGTGAAAGATACAGGCCATATAGAAATATTTACAGAACAGGCTGAAATCGCAGTAATAAAATGTTTAGCGAATTGGCCACAAGTCGTCGAACAGTCAGCAATTAATCAAGAACCACACAGAATTACTAATTATTTATATACACTTGCAGGAGTATTCCACTGTCTTTGGAATCATGGAAAGGAATCTACAAGACTACGATTTATTGACGTTAAAAATAAAACAGCAACACGTGAAAAATTGTTTTTGTTGATCGGAGTTGCAACTGTTCTCCGTGATGGATTAGAATTGCTTGGTATTACGCCTGTAGAAGAAATGAAATAGCGCTGTGTGCAATGTTGAAGTTGTTTAAAAAAAAGAGGGGAAAAACTTCTAATTATTTTTTTGATAATTCTGACGTAGACCCGTGGGAATTATCCACAGTTAGTTTTTTCCGTGATAAAAAACTTCGTAAAACGAGATCGTTAAACGATACGCGATATCGTAAATTACAACTACAAGAAACAAATGATATGCGGGAATTGTCGTTTCATAAATTGGATGAGTCTTTCGCTCGAATACAAAGTGCGCATTTAATTAATGATATCAATATGCCAACAAAAACGACATGCATGAGAATACATGAAAATAATGCGAATATAAAAATTAATCCAAATCAACGTCTTTTCGATGTATATCCAGATAGATTTTTTGATAGAAACGATACAGTAGAAGAAGATTCCAATAAGTTAACGAAACAGGTGACAGAAAATATTGCATTCCCACACTTTTTAAAAAAAATTGATGATTTTTATGATGAAAAAGTTGTACCAAACAAAAACAACGCTAGTCTATCGCATCAATCAGACAATAGTAAACACAATGAACACTATATTAACAAAGATTTTTGTTATAACTCTGTTTACAATACAAATGCTGAGAAAACTAAATCTGTACAAAAAGAAAGTAAAAAATACGAAATACACGAAGATAATACTGGTGGAAACACTAGCACGTTACAAAAAAATCACAAACACTACGAAACGTCACAAAATACAATCAACGCAAACTCACGATTGAATATTGGCGGACCTCATAAAAGAAACGAAAATGGTTCCACAGTGCATCATGATGCACGAAGTGAGAGAGAAGACGAGTTGTCTACAGCACGTGATTATCGATTTTTGCTAAAGATCGCGATATCTGGGTTTGTACTTGTTTTTTGTTCGCTAATGTTATGGTGGATCGGCCAACAGAACAAAACCATAGATGACGATGATATTGACAATGTGGCGTTTATACAATCTCCGAAGACGATAAAAATACGGCCAGAGGAGTCTGAAAAATCAATAGTGCCGTATCAAGATGCGTTAATTTATGGAAAAATTGGCGATTCTGAAGAGGATGACGACAAAGCAAGTGGAGAACGGTTACTTCCTTTGGAACAATTTGCACCAAGAATAGTGATCGAAGGTATTAAAGACGACAATGAAATTAACGGTCGTAAAAACGACAAAATGCATACTACAGAAAGCGAAAGTAAATATTTGTTTGAAGATAGTAACGGAGAAAGCGCTAATGATGGCGGTACGCTAACAAATATTGGAAAAAGTAACAATAGACACATTACGCAAATAACTTCACGTAAAGTTTCAAATAAAAATCTGTATATTCAGCTTGGATCGCTTGCTTCAATGGAATTAGCCAAAACAGAGGCGAGAAGATTGGCAAAAAAGTATAAAGTTTTGTCTGATTTGCAGATTCGTATACGACCTAGCAAAACATTTAACGGAAAAATTATTTACCAATTACTTGTCGGACCTATTGATTCAGAAATGAAAGTGAAAGAAATTGAAAAAGAGCTTGGTATTAAGTAAGGTGTATAACGTTAGTGATTATCTTTTGCACCAGATTATAAAGAATTGTAGTAATTTGTATCGTGTGTGTTAGTTCAGATACATATGAGACTGATCCACGGCATTTAGAGCTTACTCCATAACAAAAAGAAACTATAAAGATCAGGGCCTACGCATGAGATATTTTCTTGATACATTTGACTAAATGAGTTATTGACATGGAATTCCGGCGCATCAAAGATTTAATAGATCTGTCTTTCTTATCCTTGGCTCCAATTAAAATTGCCAGTGCCCATTTCC
>JAITIY010000031.1 GCA_031279185.1 Holosporales bacterium | reverse complement strand
TTCGGATTAAATTTCGGTAGCTCGATAAAAATAATCCGCGCGGAGGCCGTCATCACCTGATAAGTGTCCGGATGATTCGGCTGAAACGTCATGTACGCGTTACTTATTGCGTTATGGCGTTGCGTCACATTCTGTCCCAGGATCCATATGCCGATCACGTTTGGACCTTTATACGACTCGCCCGAGTGTAGCGCCCCCGGGACCATGTTAGCCAAGTAACAGAACGCCCTCTGAGGGATTTCGCCAGTGTTTTTGCACTGAATTTCGATATCCAGCTTGGTACCGTCGTCGGTTGTTGCCTTAACGTCTAGACGACTGGCTTTGTTTGTTTCCAGGATTTTGGAGATATCCGTATTTTCCAGCGTTATGTCTTTTATATGCGGCTGCCCCTTAAACAACGCATTCAAAAACGAAATCAACAACGGCTTTTTATCATCTTTACCAAATATTGTCTTAAAAATGTAATCAAGCTTCGGATCTAACAAATTAATCATTGCGTATGCTCAAACTGTACCAACATTAAGATAATTATACTGTACTTGCGATGCTTACCACATGATTTTTACACTAAAGGCTCAACACTGATACAAGTCATGGACTGCAAAAATATGATCATCTATAATGAAGCTATATTGTGAAAATGTCGTTTTATCAAAATAAAGGCTACTAATGGAAATTAATTTTTATGCGCCGTCCAGCTCTATTTTAGGTATAGTCATCGGTTCGTCGAATGGAGCAATTCTTTCGTCGTCAACTATTTTTGCATCAAACGAACGTGAGTTTTTAAAGCAAAAATTTGAAAAATTACGTAAAGATTCAACTAAAAATGTTATTTTTCAATCTTTTTTACATCAATATGGAAACAATAGCGCTGTAATAATGCAAGTCGCAGATTTAGTGAAAACAGAAATATCGGAAACTGAAGCGCAGGAAATTGGTGCTCAAATATTTGTTGCAGCAGAATCAATTGGTGAAGAAGAGGTTGTTGTAGATTTTTCTCAAAATTTTAGTCCAGGATTAGTAGCACATATTGCCGCTGGGTTTAAAATTCGTAGCTTCAGATTTGACAAGTATAAAACGGAAAAACAAAAGCACATAACAATTAACAAGGCATATTTTATTTCTAGTAACCAACAATTAACAGAAATCGCCTATAAAGATATAAGTGTTGTCTGTAATGCTGTTAACTTTGCACGAACTTTATCGTCAGAGGCACCGAATGTTTTGTATCCAGAAGCAATGGCCAATGAAGCTAAGAGTTTGAAGAGATATGGTTTAAAGGTCGATTTATTTGATGAAAAAGACTTAACAAAATTTGGTATGAACGCGCTATTAGGTGTAGCGCAAGGTAGCGTTCACTCTCCGTATCTTGCTGTGTGCCAATGGAACGGAAGTGATAGGTCCGAACCGCCGATTGCTCTTGTCGGCAAAGGCGTTACATTTGACTCTGGAGGTATATCGATTAAGCCGTCGCATGATATGCACGAAATGAAAGAGGATATGACTGGTGCAGCTGTTGTACTTGCGACTATGCAAATGGCTGCACAATTAAATTTACCTATTAACTTAGTTGGCGCCATTGGGTTAGTTGAAAACATGCCGTCTGGCACAGCGCAGCGACCATCCGATATTGTACAGTCAATGTCAGGGAAAACAATTGAAATACAAAATACTGATGCAGAAGGACGTCTTGTTCTTGCGGATGTGTTACATTATACAGAAACAGAGTTTTCTCCAAAATGCATTATTGATTTTGCAACGTTAACTGGGGCGATCCAAGTTGCCTTAGGACAGGAATTTGCCGGATTATTTTCTAATAACAATACTTTAAGTAAAAAATTGAGAAAAGCAGGAATCCTTGTGCAAGAGAAATTATGGGAACTTCCTTTGGATCCAGCATACGATAAAGATATCGACTCTAATATCGCTGATGTAAAAAATGTTGGTTCTGGTCGTGGAGCTGGCAGCATAACCGCTGCACAATTTTTGCAACGATTTATCTCACCGGAAACTCCTTGGGCACATATAGATATCGCAGCTGTTTCTCATGATAAAAAAGAACGAGCGCTAACAGGAGCTGGCTTTACAGGGTTTGGAGTAAGATTGATGTACGCCTTTTTGAGGGATAGTACAACAACTAGCTTTAATACATAAATTTACTGTATTACCGCTGAAATACAAAATGACGAAAATAGTGTTTGTTGTACTTTGTCTGTTCCCTTGTTGTGTATGCTCGCATAGTAATTTGCAAAATAGGCTATGCAAAATTTGTTCAATAAGCAAAGAAACTCCAAGCGTACGACACATTACTTTAACAGTACAACCTAATGCATCCATTTTTCACATAGCAAAACAGCTTGCACAACATCGTATCATTAAAAGTGTATGGCTGTTTATGTTGTATGGTTTAATAACATGTTCATACAAAAAATTAAAATCAGGACAATACTGCTTTACTGAGAAAATGAATACAAAGGAAATCTTCACTATTTTAACAAAAGGTTGGACAATTATTCATAAAGTTACGATCCCAGAGGGAGTAACTGTTTATAGAATTAAGGAGATTTTATATCAAAACCAGTGTTTATCTGGGGAAATTGTATCATTACCCATAGAAGGGTACGTTTTGCCTGGAACGTATTATTTTTCGCAAGGAGATAGTAGACAAAATGTATTGAACAGAATTAGTAAGTACATGCATGAAAAATTAGCAAAGCTAACATCTAATTATATTAATACAGACGAAATTTTAATTATGTCATCAATAGTTGAAAAAGAAACAAGCATACATCATGAGAAGTTTCTTATTGCTGGTGTGTTTTTGGCCCGTATTCAAAAAAAGATGAAATTACAAGCAGATCCAACAGTTATATATGCGCTTACTGAGGGTAAAACAAAACTGCAACGACCGCTCACACGAAAAGATTGGAAAGTCCAGTCTCCTTACAATACATATATGAATTACGGGCTCCCGCCAACGCCAATTTGTTGTCCTAGTTATGAAACGTTGCTAGCTGTTGCAAATGCTGAGCCTGGGGAATATTTATATTTTGTAGCAAGCAATGATGGTCATCATTTGTTTAGTGAATCATTGCAAACGCACAATAAAAACATACGCGAACGTGAAAAGAAAAGCGCTTCCGGCCAAAATTGATTACGCCGTGTATTTGAAAAATACTGATGTATGGTCCATGAGTGTGATAAAATGCTAGAATACATCAGTTACATTATTTGGAGGAATGAATTATGGGACAAATTTTGCGCGGCTGCGTCAAAAAATCTTCATGCGTAGGCCCTGGTAGAATGCGTAGGCGTTGTATAATTCTTGTGCAAAAATGAACAGACTGCATCAAATTGAAATGGTGAGCGCTAACGATCTTGTTTCGCGAACTCACGTTTACAGAAAATTTGTTGAACTTGTGGATTTTACGTCAATAAAGTGACTGTTGCAAACGCTGCAAAATTGCGCGCCTAACCGCTTAAAACCATTGAAAATGCTAGTGGCTCGTCTCAATGGACAAAACGTTTGCAACAGCCCGCAATATAACATTGCCATAAAATAGTGGCTGGGGAACCTGGATTCGAACCAAGGTTTCTCGGTCCAGAGCCGAGAGTTCTACCGCTAAACTATTCCCCAAAGGATGTAATCTGGATTCTTACAATGACGTCATTATAGCATGTACCAACGCAATAAGTAATTGTTGTATAAGTTCATGTCAGGGCCTACGCATGAGATATTTTCTTGATACATTTGACTAAATGAGTTATTGACATGGAATTTCGGCGCATCAAAGATTTAATAGATCTATCTTTCTTATCCTTGGCTCCAATTAAAATTGCCAGTGCCCATTTCCGAATAATATCCATATTTTCTGCGGCGTTATCGTTTCGGATACAAGC
>JAITIY010000020.1 GCA_031279185.1 Holosporales bacterium | reverse complement strand
ATCGCTATTGGTGAAGCAAAGGGCATCGCTATTGGTGAAGCAAAGGGCATCGCTATTGGTGAAGCGAAAGGCATCGCTATTGGTGAAGCAAAGGGCATCGCTATTGGTGAAGCGAAAGGCATCGCTATTGGCAAGGAAGAAGGCATAAAAGAAACCGCCCGTTCCATGCTAGCCGCAGGAATCCCGCCAGAAACAGTAAGTCACTGCACCAAATTGTCCATTGAAGAGATCGCTGCCATGAAAAAATAGTTCGTCCAATTGTAAAAGTATAATAAAAAAAGGTTTGAATATTAATTTTCGCGTTATTTAATAAAATTGTTAATGCGTAAAGTTGGTAACAATTTACACGCCTAATAAAAAGTGAGTTATGTATTTATAGACATCCCATTTGTACATAAACTATGAAAGTCTTTTTAATATGTTGGGTCGGATATACACGTTCAATGTTGACATCACCATATCTCATTCATATCATTGTATCCATATACGGATGGGTGGCTGAGTGGTTAAAGGCAGCAGACTGTAAATCTGCCGACGGTGGTCTACGGAGGTTCGAATCCTCCCCCATCCATTTTGCGGGTGTAGCTCAATGGTAGAGCCCCAGCCTTCCAAGCTGGTCACGTGGGTTCGATTCCCATCACCCGCTCAATCGTGAATTTTGTTTTTTTGAACAATATGTTAGCATCCCTGCGAGAATGTTTTCTTTAATGTTTCGTGACAATGTCAGTTGTTGTTCGTTTTGCGCCAAGTCCTACAGGTTTTTTGCATATTGGTGGAGCAAGAACTGCTTTATTTAATTGGTTGTATGCACGTCATACTGGCGGTAAGTTTTTGCTACGTATAGAAGACACAGATCGAGAGCGGTCAACGCAACAAGCAATTGATGCAATTTTTGAAAGTCTCAAATGGCTTGAATTAAACTGGGATAATGAACCTGTGTTTCAATTTTCACGAGCGAAGCTGCATGCTGAAGTTGCAAAACAATTAGTTGAAAAAGGCCTGGCATATTACTGTTATTGTTCTGTTGATGAATTAACGAAGATGCGTGAAGAATCATTAGCAAAAGGGCTAACGCCACGTTACAACGGCTACTGGCGCGATAGACCAGTGTCTGAGGCGCCACGAAATGTCTCTCCGGTTATTCGGTTTAAAGCGCCACAAAATGGAACAACTATAATAACTGATTTAGTACAGGGACGTATAGAAATTGACAACACGCAATTAGACGATATGGTCTTACTACGTGCTGATGGTACGCCAACATATATGCTGTCTGTAGTTGTTGACGACCATTATATGGAAGTGACTCATGTTATTAGAGGCGATGACCATTTGACAAATGCTTTTCGTCAATATCATTTGTATAAAGCATGCCAATGGACAGTTCCTGAGTTTGCTCATATACCATTGATACATGGTGCTGACGGTACAAAATTGTCGAAACGCCATGGAGCACTTGGTGTTGAACAGTATAAAGACATGGGATTTTTACCAGAAGCGATACGTAATTATTTGCTTAGATTAGGATGGAGTCATGGTAATTCAGAAATTATTTCTACTGAACAAGCAATTAAGTGGTTTGATATTCATAATGTTGGACGCGCTCCAGCACGTTTCGACTTACAAAAATTAATTAATCTTAACGGAGTGTACATTAGGCAAGCTGATAATTGGCGATTGCTTGAGGATATTCGTCCACGACTAGAAGAACGTACAAAAAAAAGAACAAAGATGAACTTAGTATTGAAAGGAATGAATGGACTAAAAGAACGCGCGAAAACTTTGATTGAACTAGCTGATCATGCAACTTTTTATTTGGAATGCCCTATTTTTGACGATAAAAACGACACCTACACTCAAAAAAGCGCAGATGATAATAATAATCGTTATCTTGCAAAGGTTGCAAACATGATAAATTATTTGCAAATCTTAATAGATTTATTAACAACATTTAACAACTTTGATTATTTATTAATAGAAGAAGAAATTCGTAAACTTTGTAAACGTCAAGAACTCAAAGTTGGTGACGTAGTTATGCCAGCTCGAATCGCTATAACTGGGTCAACTGTATCGCCAAGCTTGTTTGAAGTTATGTCAATTTTTGGTAAAGACGAAACAATAAGTCGATTGGCAGCATATCGTGATTTTTTAAGTGCGTTAAGCTGACGATAAACGACGTTTCCTTAAAAAATTCTTATGCTAAAGGTGACGCGGTAGCTTGTGCGTTATGGACGCAAATCGTTAACACCGGGAATTAGATCTTTGCATGAAAAATGACATCCAGAACTGTGTATTGTTGTGATGGATGATGAGTACGATCGCCGAGGACGTGCTTGTTCTATCGTATCTTTGTGGTACGATGAACTGTAATTTGTACACAAAATAACAAAATAGTTGTAGTTCCTTGGAACGTGTTCTATTCTATAAATGTAGTGTGTGTCCAATAAACTTCTATGAGCAGTCGTTCTATCATCTGTATTTTCGTTTGTCTGTTATGTCCATTGGCTAACACTGCCAGCCCGCAGCAAAAGGCCGTCATACTAGAGCAGTATCGTCGAGATGTACATGTTGTCGTGAATGGCGGCAATGTTGCAGCCTTGTTTGCTTCGACTGGTTCGGATGAGGAGTTTGATCGTGTATATCCTGGAGCGCGCGGTTGGTTTGAAGATTTGGTCGACAACGTGAATAAAGGTGCATACACCTTTAGTGTGTGCGATGGCTTGAAGGATTCTGTGTCGCGCGGTGGTGTTTTTTTGCTTACTCTGGCCGCGCTGCATGACAGTAAATATGCACGTCAGAAGGCAGAGCTGTGTTTGTTGTGCCAGTTTTTGTTAGTCAGCTCAGAGCTAGTAAAAGTCGCTTGC
>JAITIY010000043.1 GCA_031279185.1 Holosporales bacterium | reverse complement strand
CCCATATCTGAGAAATTAGTGCGACTTCGCCACACTGCAAACTGTCATGCGCTCAATGTCTAAAACATATTTTCTTTCATACGGATTGCCGCAATCAACGGTAAAAAGATTATTTTTTTTATCCCAAGTCAGTTCCGAGTGGCCGACGTGAATATACTTGCCGAAGCCATCGTCATTATACGATTTAATATCAATTTTTTGCAATTCATGGCCTTTTTTAGGAACGAATACATACATATTATAAATAGCCGCGTCACAACAGCCTTCAACAAACGCCACTATTTTACATGAGCTATTATTCACAGAGAATACGAATGCTGTTAGATCCGGATTAGGGAAAGAGGCTGGTTTCGAAAAAGTTGTATCGGGCAGAACTGCGAGAAGGCCGGTGGGAATGCGACTGCTATCTTTGGTTGTTTTGCGTACGAAATCGTAGAAGACGTCTGTTAGAAAATTGCGATTTTCGCTTGCAAAAATGTGCAGATGCGAAGCGTAAATCCTTACCAAGGATTCTGATGCGTTGTAGCGGTAATGCTCATCCATTTTTAATGTCTGTGTCTGGTCATGCGCGCGCGTTGGCCCAGGTGTTTGTCTTTCACTCTGTGCTGGTACTGTGTCTTGTGCGATCAGGGTTTTTAGATCCTGAATCAAATTTGTCTTCATTACTCCATACGCATGTCGAGCTTCTTCATACTCGCTCTTTTTCACAAAATAACGGCCATTCAGAGCGAGAAGAAAACTGGCATGTAACTCCAATAAGGCGTACAAAGGTTTGTTGCCGCAAAAACCGATGTCGCCAAACAGTTCTCGTTCGTAAATATTCCAAATTGTTTTCAAACGATTGGGCATGTCATTTGCATCAATTTGCCACATTATTTCCGCACAATTCGGAAGGTTACTTTGCTCAATTGCGCAAATGATTTCTTTGACCATCTTTTGAAAAATCGCCTTGTGTTTAACTATTGACGCAGTTTGCGCTTTGGCAACCGCAAAAGAATTTTCTGATGTCGTCTGGTTACTTTTATTAATACAACCTGATATTAATAACAAAGGAAGTACATATATAAAGCGCATGATTCGTTCCTATCACTCATATTATTATGAACCGTAACTTCGTTGCCGCCTTACTTTTAAAATTCAAAATAAGCCGACACACTCTCTCGCCAATGAATACCCACGCCCCTCTTTTAATTATTGCGGGTGCGTCTGCTAATTGTTGCTGGAATGGGATAATTGTTGCTACCCAGTCGAAAACAAACTCATTCAACTTGAATATAGTCAATTTTGTCTGCTGTATCAATGTGTGTATAAGTCATGTATAAGTTCATAACATATGAGACTGTTTCCCAGTCCCCAAAACTATTTCAATATACTCCATAGGAGTCATCCCTTTCAATGCAAAATGTGGCCTGTAGCAGGGCCTACGCATGAGATATTGAAAAAGGCTATCGCGTGATTAAACGCGAAAAATCAGAAATCATTTCCAGTTTACTTTGACGATGATTTTCTTATTCGTTTGATGCCTACTTCTATAAGCCAAAGAATTATAAACAAACCAAATATAATGGCCGTTATTTCTCGATTATATTTCACATACCATTCAGGCGGAGCAATATCTTTATAATTACATACGACAGATGATATTACACCAAACATAAACAATATAATCACCAATCTAACAATCCACCAAAAGTTATCGATCGGAATTTTTGGCCCTCTGTACCCAGCGACAGCGCCAGCCACCATTACAAATGATCTGTGAAGATCCGTTAACCAAGGGAATACTTTTGCGATTAAAAGACTGCAACTTAAAGCAGTAAAAACATAAAAACATTCCTTTAAATACTGTTTTGAACAATTAAAAAACGAAAATCCTTCCCACACCAATGACCCCCACAAATGACCTATATTACAATGGCATTATAACGTTGCTAAAAATTTACACCAACTACTGGACGTCGCAACCCGTCTTATTCGCCGAATCTGCTAAGGCCCCCCCTGGCATTCCACCACTTCCTCCTGGGCTGGCCATACCATACACACTTCTTTGAGTTCGCTGTAATTCATTCCAATTGTAATCACTGATTTTCCCTGGAATGTCTGCCAAAGCGGCAGCCACATCTACCGCAACCAGTGACGAATTTTGCGGCAGCACCGACAGGACTCGGAAGAAACGCCGTTGCCCCACCAATTACAGCGCCACCAATTATTTCGGCTTGCCGTCTGTATTGGTTCTCAGCAGCGTTTGCACCACAATGCATGACTCCAACTATTCCAATCACGCTCATGAGTTTTTTCATTTTTCACACCTTGTAAGCAAAAAAACACACACATAAATCTTAAATAAGGATTTACTCATCTTAGCCAAACAACCCCAGACGAACATTGTGATTATAATTTAGCGGAAAAATGCTATGTCTTTCAATCATTTGTCAAAGTGTTTGTTTAAGATTTTTCATGCGTAGGCCCTGAGACACAGTGCAGCACAAGTTGATATTTTCTTGCGTATTTTGTATTCTCGCAGAATAAACGGCGTGTGTAGCTCAGTTGGTTAGAGCGCAAGATTGTGGCTCTTGAGGCCGTCGGTTCGATTCCGATCACTCGCCCCAGTTGCCGATTTAGCTCAGTTGGTAGAGCAACTGATTTGTAATCAGTAGGTGGTGGGTTCGAGTCCCTCAGTCGGCACCAAATTTATTTCAGATAAATTGTCTCCGTTCAAACATGTGTGGGTGTTAAGACACAGTCATAAATTGAATGTTAAAATATTGTAAATATGTTAGTATGCTAGAAGTTTCGTGTTTATACAGAAGAAGAAATATCGTTTTCGGTAGTTTTTAAAAAAATCTATTTTTTTTGCACACCAGAAGAAAAGCGCTCCAAAAGCGCCCAATCCAAAAGCGCCAAAAAAAGAGAAAGCGAGTTTTTTGAGAAGATTTTATGTGGCACATCAAACCGATATTATACCTAACCGCAAAAGGATTTGTGTTGAGGAGTTTTGTAAGACATGTGTCTAGCCATAAAAGTACCGCTAAAGCCGAGAATCTAAACAACGAACGCACTAATTTTTTACGAATTGGAATAAAATTGCAAAATGTCAAAACTTTGCTAATTCAAGCGAGTAGATTCAAAACCATACATGCGTTCAATTTCGCTACTCTTACATCGTATTTGTTCATATTTTTTCTTACAAGTTGCTCAACACACAGATACACAATTAAAGGGTTAACAAGGTCGTCAAAAGCATATCAAGTAAACGGGCATTGGTATTTCCCACAAAAGTTTTATAACTACGATGAAGTTGGTCTCGCATCGTGGTATGGTCCAGGATTTCATGGATCAAAAAAGGCTCAAGGAGAAATTTACAATCAAAACGCTATGAGTGCGGCGCATAAAACACTACCGTTGCCGACAATTGTCAAAGTTACAAATATGGCAAACAATAAGTCCGTTATTTTACTTGTCGACGATCGCGGCCCATTTAAAAATAAGCGAATAGTTGATTTGTCGGCAGCCGCAGCAAAAGAATTGGATCTTTATAATAAGGGTGTAGGAAAAGTAAGAGTACGTGCACTTTTAAAAGAAAGTTGTGCTTTTTCCGCATATCTAAAGAAATATGGTACTCAGTCAAGACTTGGAAAACAAAAACGAACATGGGATGAAGTTTATCGTCAAGAAATTGGTTGTCGGCCAGGGTTTTATGATTTAACTGCTGTACCGCGAGTCAAAAAAGTCCGATAGACGGTAACGTACGAGAATCGCACATGAACGCCTGATTCATGATAGAGTCAAACGTAGACCAAGCCGCATAGCAGCATACAAAGAAAAAAGACTAATCCGAGGTTTCAGATAGTGTGGGATGTGTATACCCAATGGCAAAAAGTTTGCGTTATGAGTCGCTTCGAGGCTCATCCTTGAACGGTACATCTAGTACAGCTCTGCGCATGTAAGCCAAAACTTCCGACCACAACTCTTTTTGCAAGTGGTATACAACTATTATCGACATCACCAAACATTCAAGCTTTTTGTGAGTAAAAACTTGGTCTCATGAAGGAAAATCACTTACACTTTGGGCCTACCAATTTAGGTAAATTTCTTACCACAAATAACCAATTTTCCAATATGGCTATCGAGAAAGGATCCCCATTACTAGCTGCCCAACGAAAGTACCTTGCAGCGAGTTCTAGGTCCTGATTACCCCATTTCCCTTTCATGTTGAAAATAGCAAATAATCGCTGTGCGGAAACATCGCCAGCATCTGCAGCACGTTGCAAGTGTGGTCGCGCGTTTTGCCACTCACCAAGCAATAGGAGAAAGCGCGCAGCTCCTAGACAATCTTCACTGCTAGCGTTAGGCCCATTAGCAGTGGAACACAATTGCGATACAACGTTATTGACTCGCGCTCTTACGTTTTCCAGATCTGTGGGCGAGGTACTTCTACCCTGATTCAAGTACGCCCACAAATCATCCAATGAGTTTAAAATACATCGCGCGAAGGCATCTCCATTTTTTGCAGCTTCGCGACAGTACAGTCTGGCGTAATTTATGTCTTGAGGTACATACGTTCCTCGCAGATACCACTTAATCAACATGCGCTGTGCTGCAACATTTCCATTGCGTGCAGCATTTTCCAATGCTTGGAATACTTCTTCTTCTGAAGTATTATCTATAAAAAATTGTGCCTGTATCGGTAGTGGGAGATCTTTCTGTGCGTTTACTTTATTATTACTCGTTGAACTCTTTTTATCCACCATGAATTTTATAAATTGTCTTTGTGTGTCATTGCATTCGTTAGCTTGAATAGAAGTTCCTGCACTATTCCACTGTTCAGATTGGTCAGGATTCGGTGTGTTTCCTCCTGGCAAATTGGGTGACGTAAAGTTGTTATTAAAATTGTCAATTGGTGTCCCACCGGCTATTCCTGCACTATTCCACTGTTCAGATTGGTCAGGATTCGGTGTGTTTCCTCCTGGCAAATTGGATGGCGTAAAGTTGTTATTAAAATTGTCAATTTGTGTCCCACCGGCTATTCCTGCACTATTCCACTTTTTAGATTGATCAGGATTCGGTGTGTTTCCTCCTGGCAAATTGGGTGGCGTAAAGTTGTTATCAAAAGTGTCAATTTGTGTCCCACCGGCTATTCCTGCACTATTCAACTTTTTAGATTGATCAGGATTCGGTGTCTTCCCTCCTGGCGAATTGGGTGGCGTAAAGTTGTTACCAAAACTGTTAATTGGTGTCCCACCGGCTATTCCGTCAACAACACAGCACAAAGCAGTAGCGCTACAAAATATGGCTAAATGCATTATATTTTTATTCATAATTTACATACCTTTTAAATTTCCCTATACATACATTGTATCTCAAGCGGAAGTATAATTGTAGTGAATATTTATAATGTCGAACTAAAACAAAAATTAAAAATAAGTAATTTATTTTTAATTATAACGCGCAATAAATAATATGTTGGTTTTGTACTATACAGTCGCCAGAAAATTATATTAAACCATGACATGGTTTATGTTACTTCATGTGTCGCATTATTGTTTTTTCTTTGAAATATTAGTAACATGAAGAATCATACGTAATTATTTGAAAATTGTTTTTCAGATGTTCGTGTAATTTTAAGCGTTACGATACAACAAGAATTATTTGTATAACGCATTCTTGTTGTACACACGTGCTATGAATGTACTTATTCTAAAACTGGCGTTTTGTATTAGTATATTTCTATTTTACCACTTATTATCATTTTTTCTAAAACTGGCGTTTTGTATTAGTATATTTCTATTTTACCACTTATTATCATTTTACGTTTAAATATGCATCAAGGAGAATTCATGCAAACAGTATTAACTTTAAGTGTTGGTGGGTTGCCGCCAATGTCTGCACGCGGCTGCATTCAAGAATTAAAAACTATTCCGCAAGGAGAATTTCAACGAACGATTAATGGTGGATTAATGTTTTTAGGGAATGCAGACCATAAGTACTATTCAAAGATTATATGTACAGATCAAACTATTATTGCAACGGAAGGATTAAAAATTGGAGACGAAGTTACTGTTGGATGTATTCAATCTTTGTGCCAAAAAATTTTACCTAATGAGTATTCCGTCGTCTTATCTAGAACTCCGGTTCATGCTTCTGTAAATATCGTTGATGAACAACGCAGCCAATTTCTTGATTTTAAATGTTTTGAAAAAAATGTAGTGATAGAAAAGTATCATGATACGTTGTTTATTTTTTACAACCCAAGACTCCAAATGCGTATTATTTCATTTTCTTTGACTATCGATGAATGGAAAATGA
>JAITIY010000026.1 GCA_031279185.1 Holosporales bacterium | reverse complement strand
CCTGTTGCTTCTTCGTTTGTTCCAACGTATATACCGCACCCTGTTGCAACAACATTTCCTGCCGTTACTGTTCCTTTCCCTGCTGCATTGTAGTTTGCAGCCCCAATTTCTATCATGTTGCCTGTTTGCGTTAGTGTTCCTGTGCAATTTAACTGCCCTACCCCGCCATTCGCGCCAACCTGTATCCATCCGTAGCTGTACATATTCGTACATGTCATGACGCCATTTCCATGGAGATCTAGACCAATAACCAATGCATCGCCACTATTACTAGATCCAACATTTAAAGTTGTACACTGTATGGAAGATGTATTTGTTTTGCCAATAATTAAAGCAGTATTATTCGTTGATAGTTGGCCAATTTGCGATAAAACGTTATTTAAACACACTCCTCTGAAGTTCTCTGGAGTTCCACTAAAAACTAGCGAACCATTTCCTGAAAATCTAACGTTATAAAAGTACATGGAACCAGAGACTGCACTATCAATTGTTAAAGTATTGTTAACTACGACATCTCCGTTTCCATCCACGTTATAAAACGATTGATTGCCATTCAATACATACGTTCCTCCTTCAACCTTAAGCACGTTTGCTATACCACCACTAAACGCTGGCATTACGAGCATCCCGTTTTTTACTATTACATTTCCAGTGATTGACGATGTACTGCATATAGTCTGTGACTCAATTCCTTCTTTTACGATTTGGCCGCTAGAATTAACGCTTCCACTAAAAGAACAAGAAGCAGTATTATTGATTGTCAGTGTATACGATCCTGCATTAATAGTGCCACTCCCAGAAAATCCTGCATATTCGGTATCTTCGATTAACGTGATCGTGTCGTTTATAACCGTTGCGCCAAATGTATGTTGTAATGATCGGTAAATAAATATACAAATAATTCGCAATATATAATTAATTAACACAAATAATTCGTAATAATACTTGCAGTCATGTCTTTATATTATTGCAGATAAAGGAAACAAAACGTTAAGATACGCTATTGATCTATTTTCTTGATTTTTCTGGCAATATATTTCATGCTGTTAGCAGGTTTAAGGATCGGCTGCTAAATACACCGAATAGAAAGCTTGAGGAAACATTGTATGGCAAAAGTTATAGGCATAGATTTAGGGACGACAAATTCGTGCGTGGCTGTGATGGAAGGAGCCAATCCGCGCGTTATAGAAAATACAGAGGGATGCAGAACAACACCGTCGATGGTTGGATTTTTACAATCTGGAGAAATACTTGTAGGGAGTGCAGCTAAACGCCAAGCAGTCACTAACCCAGAAGGCACGTTGTTTGCGATAAAACGTTTGATTGGTCGACGTTTTAAAGACCCTGAAACACAAGGAGACATTAAATTAGTTCCCTACACTATTGTAGAAAGTTCATCTGGAGATGCGTGGGTAAATGTTCGTGGCAAAGACTACAGTCCGAGTCAAATAAGCGCATTCGTTTTGCAAAAAATGAAAGAAACAGCAGAAGCATATCTTGGCGAAAAAGTGACTGAAGCAGTTATCACAGTACCTGCATACTTTAATGATTCACAACGTCAAGCTACAAAAGATGCTGGGAAAATTGCTGGTCTTGATGTATTGCGTATTATTAATGAACCAACTGCAGCTGCACTAGCGTACGGCATAGAAAAAAAGAAAAACGGTACGGTTGTGGTTTATGACCTTGGTGGAGGCACATTTGATGTTTCTGTGCTGGAATTAGTTGATGGTGTTTTCGAAGTAAAGTCCACAAATGGAGATACGTTTCTTGGTGGTGAAGATTTTGACGCTAGGATCATTGATTACATTGCAGATACTTTTGCGAAAGAAAATGGTATTGACCTAAGAAAAGATAAAATGGCGATTCAGCGATTGAAAGAAGCTGCGGAGAAAGCAAAAGTAGAGCTTTCTTCCTCAATGCAAATGGAAGTCAATTTGCCATTTATCACAGCAGATGCAAGTGGTCCAAAGCACTTGCTGATGACTCTAACTCGCGCGAAGGTTGAATCATTGGTTGAGGATTTAGTACAAAAAACAATGGAGCCATGTCGTAAAGCGCTTACAGATGCAGGAATTTCTGAAAAAGATGTATCTGATGTTGTGATGGTTGGTGGCATGACTCGCATGCCGAAAGTATTTAATACGGTCAAAGAGTTTTTTGGAAAAGAACCTCATAGAGGAGTTAATCCAGACGAAGTTGTTGCGATTGGCGCTGCTGTCCAAGGTGCGGTCCTAAAGGGAGAAGTGAAGGATGTTCTGTTGTTGGACGTCACTCCGTTGTCTCTTGGCATTGAAACTCTTGGTGGTGTATTTACTAGGCTAATTGATAGAAACACCACTATACCAACTCATAAGAGTCAAGTGTTTTCTACAGCAGCGGATAATCAAACAGCTGTAACAATTAGCGTTTATCAAGGTGAAAGAGAAATTGCGGCGCAAAACAAACACCTTGGACAGTTCAATCTTGAAGGCATTCCACCAGCACCAAGAGGTATGCCTCAAATTGAAGTTAGCTTCGATATTGATGCGAATGGTATAGTGCAAGTATCTGCTAAGGATAAAGCTACTGGCAAGGAACAACAAATACGTATTCAATCATCTGGGGGGCTTTCTGCAGAAGAGATTAATCGGATGATTAAGGATGCAGAACAAAATGCAGCAGCAGATAAAGCAAGAAAAGAGTTAGTTGAATCGAAAAATCACGCAGAGTCGTTGATTACTAGCACGGAAAAGTCATTAAAAGAGCATGGCGATAAAATTTCTGAAGAAGAAAAAGCTACAATAGAAAAAGACATTGCTGCATTGAAGGATGCAATTCCATCAGAAGACAAGGACACTATTGACGCAGCACTAACGGCTCTGTCAACTTCGGCTATGAAATTGGGTGAAGCAGTATATAAGCAGTCTCAGCAAACGTCGTCGAATGATCAAGAAAAGACATCGTCATCAGGCGAAACGATTGACGGCGAATATAAAAGTTAACTGGTATAAAAGATTGGTGCCGAACAGCCAAAACTGCTCTGGCACTTCTTCTTTGAAACTGCGTTGTTTATGTAACAAGCAGTATGATGTTGTAAGTTAATCAGTTTCTTGAAACTTTAGTACAAAATCAGAAGTTAGAGGAGTCCATTCCAGTTACATGTGATTTCGACGTTTGCCGGCTTTTTACTTAAATTAAAAGAAAAGTCACAAAATCGTTATCGCACTGTCATAGCTTACTCAAAGCTTGGAAAATTATGCGACGGATTAGCTATACTCCTCTACAGAAGACACATTGAAACGCCAGGAAACGCTACTTTTATAACTCCCCCCCAGTTACACATGACAATCGAGTCACTATCTAATATTGGTTTGTTACTTAGTAGTACTGTTGGTTTAAGAGGTAACCATGGTGCGGCAATTACAGGAATACACGGCATTGGCGTTAAAATTCCTAATGCAGCCGCAGTAGCGGCAGCCACAGTTGGATTTGCCAAACTCATACACATACCAAACGGTATTATATTTAAAAAAGCAACATTATCAAAAATCGAACCAGCTGGAATATTGCAAAAAAATGCATTTGTTGGTAACACAACGAAAGGCGAAGGGGCAACGCCAAAAGCACACTGGCACAATCCACTCAATAATACTGGCATTCCCATCTTGCATCACGACTCGTCAACAATACGGTTTAAACGATCAATAGATTTTTGTGCAATTTTTACTTTTTTAGTAGATTTGATACCATGCAAAACCAAATTTGTAGCGTCGGACTGCACGCCACGAGTCAACGATTCGCGCACCGAATTCCGTTTCTCGATAATTCCTGTGTCTAATGCATTTTGTTGTCCAGCATTAAGAGTACATACAAAAACGACTGCAATGTTTCCGTCTTTTGTTTCAACATAATCCACAGAATGTGTTTTTATCAGAAATATACGATCTATGGTTTTTTGGTTAAATAACGTTGAAATACCGGATTGTTCGGATTGCGCATCAAATCTAGACACTTCAAAGTTTTGCGTTTTTATTCCATGCTTTGTAACCAGAATAGGCCATAATGTTGGATCATCCTGAGCACGACCAAAAGCATTGTATGCCCATTCATACGCGTTCTTATGTTTTTCCGAGGCTAGCCAATCAGCGGTAACATCATATTGAACCTCACCTAATTTTGGTGCATGAGCCTCTGTCACATCAGTAACCACAACCATGACGGAAACATCATTGACATCAATAAACGAACTTTCGCCATTTTTTGGTAATGCAAATGTTTGATCAACAATAACTTTTCGAACGTTTGAATCAAAAGATGAGAGTTTTTCCTCAATATTTTTACGTGTCACACCTTTAATATCAGCAATCTTTATAGGAAAATTTCCAGACATTTCATCAAATGATTGGCCTGCTGCGATTGCGTCGTCAATTTGATCTTTTATACCTTCCACAGCAAATGGAAGGTTGCGTTTTTTTATTCGTAGAGTCGATTCTTCACTAGATAAAGCCGGAACAGTTTCCATTTGAATGTTTGTTACAACATAAACAACCCACTTACCTTTTACAAGAATTGGTCCATAAGATTCCCATTTAGCTAAACCATTAATACATTCAGCCACATCTTTTGGCAAAAGACTCGAATCAATGACATTAAAATCAGTTTCTGGAAATGCAGCTTTTATTTTGTCTGCATCGCGCTCTTTCGTAACAACAAATTTTGCCTCGTGTCCTAAAGATTCTGAGTCAAAACTAAGAGCGCGAACTTCTTTGTGTTCAATAACGCCACCTTGATTTGACACAATTTCTTCCGCAATGTTCTCCTTGCTTACAGAAATTTTATCTTGAACAACCGAATGTTCCAATGTCACAATTTTTATATCTCGCTGTTCAGGTATTTGATATTTTTCTGGGTGCTCCATAAGCCAAATTTCTAAATTTTTCTGGGTTGGTTCTGATTTTTTGTTTGCACGTTCAGGCACAATAACAACTTCAAATCTTCTTTTACGGAAGATTACATCCATCAAAAAATCTATATATCGATTGTTGAGTATAATTCCAGAAGTCATTGGAGTTAAAAATTGTTGATGTTTTAATTGTTTTGATATATCACTGGCGAAAGATTTTGGATTCATGCCAACTCTTTGAAGAGTAGTTTTAAATACTTCGGCGTCAAACACTCCATTTTTCAAAAAGACCGGTATGTTTGTTATGTAACGTGTCACAACAGATTGTGGCACAACAACACCAAGCTTGTCTGGCTCGTACTCAAGTATCAGTTCATTAATTAAGTGATCCAGCACTTCCTTTTGCGCTGTTTGAAGTACCTCTGACGATAATTTCTCGTTGCTGCGCCTTAATGACGACACATATCTCTGATAAATTGTATAGAAATCTTGAAAATGTATCTTCATACTGCCAACTTTCGCTACAGGTGGCGTAGCTGTCAAAATTCGAACTACATCTGTTATTCCGAATACTATGAAACTTGCGCCTATAACAGAAAGTATAATCTTGACAACTAAACTTCCGGAATGTTCTCGAATTTTTTGCAACATTGTAAATTGCCAACAATTTTAACCGATACTTCAATGTAAACAAAAGAGATAGAACCTTCAAGGTACTAATAATTATACAAGGTCTGAACTCAGGGTCTTTTAGTTCTCAAGTATAAGTTTCAGTGAACTCCTGAAAAACCGTGCGCCTCAAATCGAAGTCCAGCTACTATACAGAGACCGTTGTACACAAGTTGACTCAAACTTCGCCGACCGTTAAATCGCACAGAATATAAAGTTTTCGCAGGTAATTTGTGTTCGGCTTTTTGTTTTTGATGGTTTTCTGATACAAAACAGCTCCGGCAGAGAGAGAGGGATTCGAACCCTCGATACAGTAACTGCATACACGCGTTCCAGGCGTGCGCCTTCAACCACTCGGCCATCTCTCCATTAAAAAATTATTAGAACTATTGCAAACACGTAAAACTACATAACTTTATGCTCAAACCATAGAATCTTAAGCAACATAAAATTTTCGTTTATTCGTATACTATATACGCTGTGTATACAGCTGTAGTTCTGTTTTTCATTTTGTTTTGTTTTAATTTACAATGGCTCTACCTCTGTGAAAAATCCACGTACCTTATGGTTAGGAGTAGCATACTATTCAAATTTTTACAAAGACGTCCACACTGATACAGCCACGTTATTCACCTCATTTAGCTTTTTTCATGAGTTCTTTACATGTTTTTCTGGTTTTCGTCTTAGAAGTTACCCACAACATTTCCGCAAACAACAACAACATCAAACTCTATAAAACAGTCTCATCTGTATCTGAACTAGAACACGCTTATCCCTGATCATTCGGCGAATTGTGTACGTATATTTTTTCGGCTTTGTCAGTATTCGTCTGCCCAGCCATCGCAATTCCTTCAAGAACTTATACAGTTGATATTAGCTTAACAAAGTGGACGTGGATCTGTTGCATACAAATGCACTAGCCTGGTATCTGCACCGTCTGGAGGAACAGATTCTAAAATTCTGACACGAATTAATATTACGATTTCCTTTACTCTCTCGGTTTTATCTAAGTTGGAGAA
>JAITIY010000071.1 GCA_031279185.1 Holosporales bacterium | reverse complement strand
CCCCAAATTTTGTCAGATATATCGTGCCTATGATGTTCCTTTACCATAATTTCTCTCCAAAGTTGCCAAAGAATTAAGTGAATTGTATCATAATTCGTTCTTTTGACGACAGACTCTAGGAATCTTCATAAAGTATTGTAAAAAAAACATACGAATCATTGTGCACTTGCTTCAGCCTTTTCAGATTGGGAATCGTTGGGTTCTCCAGCATCCAAACAAAAGTAAAACGGAATTTTTGGCGCTGGTTAAAGTTGTACGGGAGTAAGCCCGCTGTCAGACATTCACAACGCCAGTAAATGGATTTTGGCGTTTAATAGCATCAAACTCTGACACTACAGTTTGCACCTACGAATATTTCCCCACAACTCTTTATAAGTCACACGCCGCGGACATTTCTAAATTGCGCTGACACGACTTAACCTAAGTCATTGCCTCATGCTTTCTTGCGATCTTGTACTTTTTTTGAGTTAAGTATGTATGTGTCGTATAAATGCTGTGCTTTTTTTAGCAAGACTGGATCATCATGGTTTTTCTTCAGTATTTCATACGTTTCTAAAAATTCACGTTTACTATCCAATTTAACATAGCAATTAAGCATCTCAAGCAATGCGTCTTTTCTTTGTTCGGTTGTTGGATACAGTTTTAAAACTGTTTTATACCGTTGAATAGCAGCATTATAAAATTTCGCTTTTTGATAAAACTTTCCAATAGACACTTCTTGTTTAGCAAGGTGATTGTGTATAAAATCTATTTTAAATTTTGCATCTTTCGCGTAATCGCTTGTTGGGTACAACGTTAGCACTGTTTGAAACGCGGCCAATGCAGCAATTGTGGCACGCTGATCACGTTCAACAGTAACAATTCGCTCGTAGTGTGATAAACCAATCATATAATGCGCATACGGAATGTCTTTGTTATGAGGGTGCAATTTGATGAATATTGTAAATAAGTCTATTGCATCCTCATATTTATGTGATTGATATCGACAATAGGCCTCCATAATTTGCGATTGTGTCGCTAATGTTGTATACGGATAGTATTCTTGAACTTTTTCAAACGTACTCGCGGCAGATTTAAAGTTTTTACGCTGCATAAGTTGTTCTGCTTTCGCGTACAATTCTTCAACAGGGATCTCAGGTTTCGTCTTCACAGCATCAATTGATGTATTTTTACGTGCACACGAACACAACAACAAACACGACCCACAACCGATCGCGCACAATAATCCCGCACGATGATTCCTAACAAGACACATTACTGTTGCCGTATTCCAATTATTATCTTTTTCATAATACAACTAAATCTAAAATTTACCGAGATAAAATAGCTAACATTAACAACGCAACAATATTTATGATCTTAATCATTGGATTAATCGCAGGCCCAGCTGTATCTTTGTACGGATCACCAACCGTATCACCTGTAACTGCCGCCTTATGCGCGTCAGACCCTTTGCCGCCGAAATTTCCTGATTCAATGTATTTCTTCGCATTATCCCAAGCGCCACCTCCTGATGTCATAGACAGCGCAACAAACACACCAGTGACAATCGTTCCCATCAACATTGCACCTAGCGCGGAGAATGCCGCTGCTTGAGTTGCGACAGCTTTAACCGCGAAGTACATGCCGATTGGTGCAATCAGCGGCAACAAAGACGGTGCAACCATTTCACGAATTGCCCGTTTGGTAAGCATATCGACGGCAACGTCATAGTGTGGTTTTTCCTCTCCAGTCATGATTCCTTTATACAAAGCAAACTGCCGTCGAACTTCTAAAACAATTGCACTCCCCGCACGACCAACAGCTTTCATTCCCATAGACCCGAAAAGATAAGGTAACATGCCACCAACAAGCAAACCAACAAGTATATATGGATCTTGCAAATTAAAATTAACTGACAAATTCGGGAAATAATGTTTTAAATCTTCTGTATAAGATGCAAATAAAACTAATGCGGCTAAAACTGCAGAACCAATTGCATACCCTTTCGTGACTGCTTTTGTTGTGTTGCCAACTGCATCTAATGCATCCGTTACTTCACGAACATTTGCAGGTAACTCAGACATTTCCGCGATTCCACCAGCATTATCTGTTATTGGACCATACGCATCCAGCGCTACGATCATTCCTGCAAGTGCGAGCATTGTGACTGCGGCGATTGAAATCCCAAATAATCCAGCATTAGTGTATGCAAAAATAATACCAACACTCAAAACCACAATTGGTGCCGCAGTGGACTCCATTGATACCGCTAAGCCCTGTATAACGTTAGTACCGTGACCTGTTTCAGAGGCGGCCGCGATACTCTTCACTGGATTATATGCTGTTGCGGTATAGTACTCAGTTATCCAAATTAATGCGCCTGTGATTCCTAAACCAGTGAGTGCGCAAGTTAAAACATTCGCAGCTGAAAACCAAACTGAATCCAGAACGTCACCACCGAGAAGATAAACGCAGGCCAGATAAATGAAACCAGCCGAAATAACGCCAGTAGCCAGTACTCCACGGTATAACGCCTTCATTATCTTGTTATCTGCCCCAAGTTTTACAAAATAAGCACCAATTATACTACTTATGATGCAAATACCACCAATTACTAAAGGGAACAGCATTAGAGTTTTTTGAAGAGGACCTTGAAATGATACCGACGCTAACACCATCGAGGCAACTAACGTGACAACATATGTTTCAAATAAATCAGCGGCCATTCCAGCGCAGTCCCCAACATTATCGCCTACGTTGTCTGCTATGACAGCAGGATTCCTTGGATCATCCTCTGGTATACCAGCTTCAACTTTGCCGACTAAATCCGCCCCTACGTCAGCCCCTTTAGTGAAAATACCACCACCAAGCCTCGCAAAAATTGATATAAGCGATGCTCCAAAACCAAGTGCCACTAAAGTTTCTAGTATCAATCTTTCATCTATTACGTATACTGTTGTCAATAAATAGTGAGCGATAACGACGCCTAGTAGTCCAAAGCTGACAACCAAAAAGCCGGTTACGCTACCTGACTTAAATGCTAAGTCTAGCCCTGCACATAGACCGTTTTTTGCGGCTTCTGCTGTACGCACATTCGCTCGTACGGAAACGTTCATTCCGATGTATCCAGCTAATCCAGAGAGCACTGCTCCAGCTATAAACCCAATTGCTACGACAGGATTAACGAAAAACCAGAACAATACCGCGATCACAAGACCGACAAGTGCTATTGTGCTGTACTGGCGATTCAAGTATGCTTTGGCGCCGATTTGTATCGCGTGCGCGATTTCCTGCATACGTTCATCTCCTTTTGGTTTGGCAAAAACAGAACGCATAGAGAAAATAGCGAATAATAAACCTAAAAGTCCGCAGCCAGCAATAAGAGACATAATCTGACAATAAGACGTCATAAAATATAACCTACAAGATACAAATCCTGATTCATTTATATCAAAAAAATTACATGCGAACAGTGTTTAATTCGCATGTATCTCAATACACACAGGCATGGATCGCTCGCTTCTGGATTTCGTCGGTCTTATCAAACAGGATGTCAATGTCAAGTTTTGTACCGTCGTCTGTCGTCGCGTGGATATCCAGACGGCTAGCTTTGTCCTTACACACAGGCATGGATCGCTCGCTTCTGGATTTCGCCGGTATTATCAAACCGGATGTCAATGTCAAGTTTCGTCACGTTGTCTGTCGTCGCGCGGATATCCAGACGGCTAGCTTTGTCATTTTCCAGGATTTTGTGAATACCGGTGTTTTCAAACGTAATGGTTTTGATGTGCGTGGGGCCATTGAATAGCGCATTCAGGAACGAAATCATATCATCTGGCCACAAATATTGTCTTGAACGCGTTCTTCCTAATTGGAAGCATTGATTGTAGAACCAGTCAAGTAAACAAAAATACAAAAAAAGGAAAGCGCAGCCACAGTATCACCAAGTTAAATGTTTTATACTAACGCATCTGTGCGAGCACGGTAATTAAAAATTCACTGCAAAATTATTGCAATTGTATATACACCATCCTTATTCCTCTCATCGATTACAGGAAATACCAATTGATGGCCTTTATCCCGAACAATAATTTTACTTGAATCTTGCAATTTAGCAAATATTCCTAACATTTGAGTCAATGTCAAGAACGCCTCATTAGAACTATCACCAGTTCCAAGCCTTAAGACATATTTATCGTTATCTAATGCTACAGCAAACGTTCCGCCAAATTTTGAAGAAGGCGCTGTATCGAATTCTAATAATTCAACTTGAGCAAGTTTTTTCCACACATCTGCCGGTGTTTTGAAAAAACTGGCATCATATTCATTCACATACAACATAATTGCAGTACTGATTCTAGCGAAATCATCCGCTACAGCTCTAGCCTTTGCTTGATTTAATAAATCACGTCCTTTTAGAATAGAACCAGTCATAACGCCAATAATTATCAAAGATATTGAAATTTCTATTAAAGAAAATCCTTCTATTGTGTACTTTAACAATTTCGGCGTTTTCATAAAGACTTAAAATAAAGTATTTGTTTAAATAAATTATAATCGAGAATTATTAATTTTAAATAAAAACTTATAGTATTAACGCATACAAAACCTTGACATGTTGTGATATTTGCGCTCATCTACGTTATTGAATTATACGTCGAACTAAACTATGTGCGGAATAGTAGCAATTGCCTCAAAGCAAAATGATATAGCTGATTTGCTTTTAGATGGACTAACAAATTTAGAGTACAGAGGATACGATTCTGCGGGAATTGCATTACTTTCAGAGCAACAATTATGGCGCCAACGTTGTATTGGTAGTGTTAAAAATCTTCGCGACAAATTACAATTGCCAAAAATGAATGCTCACTTCGGAATTGCGCATACTCGATGGGCGGTACGTGGCGGAATTACTGAAGCAAATGCACATCCACAATCAGATGGCAAAACTGTAGTCGTTCATAATGGTATTATTGAAAATACGAATGACCTCATGAAATGTATTCCAGATGCTATTTGGGAAAGTCAAACTGATACAGAGATTGTTGTTCATTTAATTTCTCATTTTGTAAATAAAGGACAAAGTTTTTATGAAGCTACACGAAACACAATTAAAATGCTTGTTGGAACATTCGCATTAGTTATCTTACACAAAAACTTTCCAAATGTGATGATTGCGACACGAAAAGTCAATCCGCTATCAATAGGTAAAATGCATAATATCGGTTTTTTCATTTCATCTGATGTATCTATGGCTCCTGTAGATTCTTTTGTAGACCTTGCAGATAATGAAATATGTATGATTTCTCACTGTGATAATGAATTTTCTGTAAAATTTTTTGATTCAGAAGATAAAGAACTTCCATATAAAATCTGGAGAAAAGCAAACAAGATAACTACATCATCAAGCAAGGGAGATTTTGCCGATTTTACACTGAAAGAAATAAATGAACAACCAAATGTTATACAAAAATGCATAGAAACCTTAGATAATGGTGATTATAAACATGTTTCAGAAATGATGAAAAATAAAGATTTTATCAATTTTTTTGGTTGTGGTTCTTCACGTTATGCCGGTTTGATTGGAAAATATTTGTATGAAAAATTTATATGTTTTACTAATGTAACAATACCTTCTGAATTTAATTATGGGTATATGCGAAACCCGAATGAATCATTAAATTTTTGTCTTTCTCAATCTGGTGAAACACTTGATACATTACGCTCGTTAGAGTTTATAATTGACTCTCGTGATGTTGTTGTCATAACAAATGTGGCTAATAGTACGATGTCAAAACTTGCAATTGAGCATAGTAAACCAATTATCGACATATGTGCTGGACAAGAATTAAGTGTTGTCTCTACAAAGGCATTCACAGCACAACTTGCTGTAATCGTGAGCATGTTAATCGAATTTGTGCGCTTGTCATATAGTGAATCAGAGGCAGAATATTTGCGAGACAAGTTTGGTGAAGTACCAAAAATGCTGAAGAACGTTTTGCAAATGAATTTCGATGTTCAATGGTTACTTGAATCATCTACAATCCTATTCCTTGGAAGAGGCATTTGTTATCCAATTGCGTTAGAAGGCGCGTTAAAATTGAAAGAAGCTGCTTATCTTCACGCAGAAGGCTTACCTGCTGGAGAGATGAAACATGGGCCGCTGGCTTTGATTGATGAACAATCAGTCTGTATTGCGCTTGCCCCTGGCTATGATAATTTTGAGAAAATTGCGTCAAATGTATACGAAGTGATCGCACGAAAAGGAAAAGTTATGCTTTTTACAGATGAGGTAGGTCTTTCGCAGTTTGCGGAATCTAATTCAGATTTAGTAAAAGTAATAACGCTACCAAATTGCATGGATGTACAGGTAGCGTTTGTGTATAGTGTTGCAGTTCAGCTTTTGGCATATCAAGTAGCAAAAAGCCGCGGAACCAATATTGATCGTCCTAGAAATTTGGCAAAATCTGTAACTGTGGAGTAACTGCTCTGACAAAATACCTGTGGTTATTGAAAATGGGACTGTTGCAAACGCGGCAAAATTGCGCGCCTAACAGCTTAAAACCAACGTTCGCAACAGTCCCAGAGTCGAGAATGGGATTCTTTACGAATACTTGGAGAGTAATTGCAGATGCTATGCTAGTACGAATTAATAATAATTTCCAGACTCTGCAAAATCCATGGTTTCAGGTTTCAGGGTAGGTCTGTATATTCCTTAATGGCAGCGATCTCTTCAATGGACAATTTGGTGCAGTGACTAACTGTTTCTGGCGGGATGCCAGCGGCTAGCATGGAACGGGCGGCTTCTCTGAGGCCTTCTGCCTTGCCTTCTGCCTTGCCTTCTGCCTTGCCAATAGCGATACCTTCCTCCTTGCCTATAGCGATGCCTTCCTCCAGCCCTTCCTCCCGAGCCACAGTCATCTCGCTGTTGAAATCGTTAATCGTTTTTTGTCGCAAATCTGCAATCGCTCTGACATCATCATCTGCGCTAATATATTTCAGCGCTTCCATCGCCGCCTTAACTTCTTTTATTTCAAGAAACGTGTCATCCATGAATACAGGATTTTTCAAAAACGACAACCACGCCGTCAACAAATCTGCCGCATCTGCGTCTTTCGGATTAAATTTCGGTAGCTCGATAAAAATAATCCGCGCAGAGGCCGTCAGCACCTGATACGGATCCGGAGGATTTGCCTGAAACGTCATGTACGCGTCACTTATTGCGTTATGGCGTTGCGTCACATTCTGCCCCAAGATCCATATACCGATCACGTTTGGCACTTTATACGACTCGCCAGAGTGTAGCGCCATCGGCACCATGTTAGCCAAGTAACAGAACGCCCTCTGGGGGATTTCGCCAGTGTTTTTGCACTGAATTTCAATGTCCAGTTTGGTACCGTCGTCGGTTGTGGCCTTAACGTCTAGACGACTGGCTTTGTTTGTTTCCAGGATTTTAGAGATATCCGTATTTTCCAGCGTTATGTCTTTTATACGCGGCTTCCCCTTAAACAACGCATTCAAAAACGAAATCAACAACGGTTTTTTATCATCTTTACCAAATATGGTCTTAAAAATGTAATCAAGCTT
>JAITIY010000048.1 GCA_031279185.1 Holosporales bacterium | reverse complement strand
AATCCTCCGGATCCGTATCAGGTGCTGACGGCCTCTGCGCGGATTATTTTTATCGAGCTACCGAAATTTAATCCGAAAGACGCAGATGCGGCGGATTTGCTGACGGCGTGGTTGTCGTTTTTGAAAAATCCTGTATTCATGGATGACACGTTTCTTGAAATAAAAGAAGTTAAAGCGGCGATGGAAGCGCTGAAATATATCAGCGCAGATGATGAGGTTCGGGCGATTGCAGATTTGCGACAAAAGACGATTAACGATTACAACAGCGAGATGACTGTGGCTCGTGAGGAAGGGCTGGAGGAGGGCATCGCTATTGGTGAAGCGAAGGGCATCGCTATTGGTGAAGCAAAAGGCAAGGAAGAAGGCATCGCTATTGGCGAAGCGAAAGGCAAGGAGGAGGGCATCGCTATTGGCAAGGAGGAGGGCATCGCTATTGGTGAAGCGAAAGGCAAGGAAGAAGGCCTCAAAGAAGCCGCCCGTTCCATGCTAGCAGCTGGCATCCCGCCAGAAACAGTGAGTCACTGCACCAAACTGTCCATTGAAGAGATCGCTGCCATTAAGGAATATATAGACCTAACCTGAACCCCTGGATTTTTGCAGAGTCTGGAAATTATCATTAATTCGTACTCGCATAGTATCTGTGATTACTCTCCAAGTATTCGTATAGAATCCCATTATCGACTCTCGAAATTCCTTATGTCTGGTAAAAAATCTATATAATTAAAGACCTAAACATTGATCAACAACTTTTTACAACAATTAACAACTTTAAAATCATATTTTCTTTTTCAATAACACGTAGTTATACTATTTTGTATAAAGTATGTTAACTACATATTAAGACCGGTTATGCCGAATTTTGGCTCAGACTTGATGCGCTTTTATGAAGTTGCATCATATAATCATTTGAGTGAAAAAGAGCCGACAATTGGGATATCTATTGACTCAGTCGACTCAAGACTCGCTATGGATAGTTGTTGGTATTCTGAATATCCATGGTATGCAATTGGACGACGATATTGCGATGCTGTAGTTAGATCAGGAGGCATACCTGTTCTGCTGTGTTCTAACTTATCTAGTGTGTCACACTATGCGAGATTGCTAGACGGTATTATTGTACCTGGAATTTCATTTGATATAGATCCAGTTTTTTACGGGGATACGTTCAAACATAAAACTACAGTTACCAGACAAAACAGAACGCAATTTGATACAGCCATCATTAAAAAAATGATTGATCAAAATAAAGCTGTGCTCGGAATTAACTACGGTTGTCAACTGATAAACGTGGTTTTAGACGGAACATTGCATCAACACATCACGGAAAATATTCCAAATGCTACCAGCCATATTCAAGAATCATTGCTTATATATCAACAACATCGTACAAACATACAGCCTAATACAACTTTATATCAGATCTCAAACATCGCAGACCGTGTATATGCGAATTCTGTAAAAAATCCAGAAACTGGGTGTTTGATGATTAGAACAAATAGCCATCATCACCAATGTATAAAGAAATTAGGAACGAATCTACGTGTCACAGCAATAGCGGAAGATGATGTTATTGAAGGAATAGAATCAACAAGTCTTGGGTTTTGTGTAGGAATTCAGTGGAATCCAGAATTTTTGTCAACACCAATCGACATAGCAATTTTTGATGCATTTATTTGTGCAGCTAGAAAAATTAGCTCGAGTAAGTAAATATGGATAGTGAATTTGAACGTGTCATACAAAATGTTTTGGAAAAAACATCGTTGTCTGAGCTTATAAGTGCGGATGTAGCTTTGCAAAAAAGAGGACTTGACTTTATAGGACTATGCCCGTTTCATCAAGAAAAGACGCCGTCATTTACAGTTAGTAATAGAAGAAATTGCTATCACTGCTTTGGTTGTGGCGCGCATGGTAACGCCATTAGTTACATTGTCAATAAACATAACTTACCATTTAAGGAAGCATTAACACTTCTTGCGACACGTGCACATGTCACACTTCCTAAATTCTCTAGTAAATCAAATTTCGATAACAGACAAAATCAAAAGCAGCAATTAATTGACATTCACCAAATAGCCACAGAGTATTGCTATACATTGCTTAAATCTGAAAAAAATGCCGAAATAGCCAGAAAATATCTAATAAAACGACGAGTATCTCCTGAAATGATAGATAGATTTAAATTAGGATATTGCGATGGCTCTCTAACAAAATATTTACAAAGTACGAAAAAATACTCATTAAACCAGCTAGAAAATGCTGGACTAACGATAAATGGTACCTCAAAAGATCGTTTTTACCACAGAATTCTATTCCCGATACACGATGTACAAAATCGACCAATTGCTTTCGGAGGACGCACTATTGAGGATAGTAATTCAAAAATACCAAAATATTTAAACTCACCTGAAAGTGAAATTTTTCACAAAGGATACAATTTATATAATTTAAATAGTGCAATTAAGTTCGTAAAAGATACGCCACTTATTGTTACAGAAGGATATATGGATGTCATTTCTATGGTTTCTCACGGTTTTTTACAATCTGTAGCATCTCTCGGAACAGCGCTAACAGAGTCGCAAATAGAAATTTTGTGGAAATATGTAGATAATCCAATACTATGCTTTGACGGAGATACAGCAGGATTAAATGCGTCTACACGTATCGCAAAAAAATCCTTGCCACTTTTAAAACCTGGGAAAACTTTATTCTTTTGTTACTTACCTAATGCATTAGACCCTGATGAATTATTGAAAGCAAATAATCCTGAAATAATGCAGAAATACTTGGATAAATCTACTCCGCTTGTTGATGTTTTGTGGAATACATTAATAGAAGCATATGATAAGAAAAATATCGGTAGACATCAATGGATTCCTGAAGATAAAGCTGCGCTTAAAAGAGATATATATGTCACTGTAGATTCTATTAAACAAACGGATATTCAATCACTGTATAGGCAATTGTTTTTAAGTAAATTTGCATATTTTTGCAAGCAAAACAATGGAGCAAAAATAGAATCGCGAATTAAATTAATTTCCCCAACAATGAATAAACAAAAGATTTTAGGACAAAAAATTCTCCTAGGAATTTTGTTAAAAAATCCACGATTACTACCAGAAGTAGATGAGTTGTTATCTCAAGTTAGTTTTACAGATGAAATACTTGCAGAAATAAAAGACTGGTTGCTAAATTCATATTTTTCAACTGTTGACACATCAAGTGAAACTTTTGTAAACAAATGCCATAATTTTTTAAGCGTAATTGGTGAAAATTCTATCAAAGTTCATGCAGCTTTTGCTTTTGATGAAGAGGTAACAACTGAAGATATGTTAAAAAGATGGAAAGAAGTGTGGTTTTACACAACTGGCTATAGTATCCTCAAAGAGGATTTGAAGCGTTCGAGCGATAATTTTAAACTGCATTTTAGCGAACGTAGTTGGCAGCAAATGAAAGCGTTACTTGATGAAGCTGATTGTACAAAGAATGGTTTTGACTAAAGCATTATCAAAAATGGAGATTTACAAATGACTAAAAAGACACCTGACTATGTTATTGATTCAGAAAATTCCGTAGACAGCGACTCGGTCATTGAATTTAAAACTGTTCCTGGTTTTAAAAAATTGTTAGCTATGGGAAAAGAACGCGGCTACATTACATATGATGAACTAAATGAGGCCGTTCCTGAAGGCAGTACCAACTCAGATCAAATGGAAGAGTTCATGGTCACGCTAGCGGATATAGGCGTAAGTTTGGTCGATAGCGACGAACTTGATGATCGGTTAGGTGATGACTTCTCAGATATGAACGAATTGGCTGAATTCGCCGTAGATGAAGTTGGACCAGAAGAAGAACAAGATGGAATCGACAGAAGAGACGATCCAGTTCGCATGTATTTGCGAGAAATGGGTAATGTTGAATTGTTGTCGCGAGATGGTGAAGTTTCTATTGCGAAACGAATAGAATCTGGACGAGAACAAATGATTGGTGGATTGTGTGAAAGTCCTATTACCGCTGAGCTTTTTAAAAAGTGGAACACAATGTTAGCTGGGAAAAAGCTGTATATCAGGGATCTGATAGCTTTAGATAGCGGCAACGACGCAGAGCCAAGCGAATCATCTTCAAATGATTTATGTAGTGATTTTGCAAAAGATTTTGACGAACAACAGCAAGAGAACGAAAAAATAGCAGAGGAAGAAGAGGCTATCAGAACACGAGTTTCGATTTATTTAGAAAATTACTGCAATCAATACAAAAAATTAGACGAAATCCAACAAGAGTTTATCGCGAAGCATGGACACATGCATTGGGCAAGTGACACAAGACACAATCAAGAAAAACTATTAACGCTTGAGGCATTTCAGAAAATGCGCTTACACGAGTTGCGTCTCGATGAACTTATGAAAGCGCATAGTGAAATCATTAGACATGTTGTTACACTTGAAACAATGATGCTACAAAAAGCATTACAAATTGGAATAAAAAGGGAAGTTTTCGTAGAATTCTTCGGACATGTTGAATACGATGAAAAGTGGTTAAATGCACTAATGGCAAAAGAGGAAAAGCCATTTAGGACGTTTGTCCACACATATGTAGCGGATTTGCGCGATTTTGTCGCTACAGTTGATGAAATTCGGCTAAAAACGAAACTCCCGTTCAATGATTTCAGAAATTTGGTATTGGCCATGCAAAAAGGAGAAAGAGAAGCGACAAACGCCAAAAAGCAAATGATTGAAGCAAATTTGCGTTTGGTTATATCAATTGCAAAAAAGTACACTAATCGTGGATTACAATTTTTAGATTTAATCCAAGAAGGAAATATTGGATTAATGAAAGCTGTAGATAAATTTGAATATAAAAGAGGGTATAAATTTTCTACGTATGCTACATGGTGGATTCGTCAGGCGATAACAAGATCCATAGCTGATCAAGCGCGGACAATTCGTATACCAGTTCACATGATAGAAACCATAAATAAAATTGTTCGAACATCAAGGCAAATGATACACGAAACAGGAAGAGAGCCTACGCCAGAAGAATTAGCAGAGAGATTAGGTTTATCCTTAGATAAAATAAGAAAGGTGTTAAAAATAGCTAAAGAACCGGTAAGCTTAGAAACACCGATTGGAGACGAAGAAGACAGTCATTTGGGTGATTTTATCGAAGATAAAAATGCCATCTTACCAATAGAATCCGCTTTGCAAGCTAACCTTCGTGATACGACAACACGAATATTGTCCACACTGACACCTAGAGAAGAACGTGTTCTCAGAATGCGGTTTGGCATAGGAATGCATTCGGATCATACTTTGGAAGAGGTTGGACAACAGTTTTCTGTGACACGGGAACGAATTCGCCAAATAGAAGCGAAAGCACTTAGAAAGCTCAAACACCCAAGTCGTTCACGTAAATTAAGAAGTTTTTTGGACGCGTAATCGTTCAAAATATGTCAGAAAATACGTTAATTAAATAGACAAAAATGATTTGGTCTATAGTTTTCTTTATAAATGGACTCCTGTTACTAATATTGGTTGGCTTAATGTGTGTGCCGATATTAGTTGAACTTGTTTTAACAGGAAGTTTTCAAATAAATGATTTTCTACTGCCAATAGGTGGCGGAACTTTCGTCGGTGGCATGTTATTTTTTGCAAACAAGAAACCCAGCATTACGCAAATAAAAACGGCAGATGCTTTTTTACTAACATCATTGACATGGTTAATCGTACCAATATTTTCATGTCTCCCATTTTATTGTTGTCAAAGCTTAAACTTATCATTTATAGATTCATGGTTTGAGGCCGTTTCTTCTTTAACGGCAACTGGATGTAAAGTCATTCCTGATCTATCACAAATGCCGCGCTGGATAACAACATGGAGATTTTTATTATCGTACATTGGCGGAATCGGCATGATTATTATGGGAATGACAGTGTTGCCAATGTTGAAAGTAGGTGGTATGCAACTTTTTCAAACAGAATCTTCTGGGAAAAATGAAAAAATTACATCCAGTACAGCAAAAATGGCAACTTTGATTATCGCAATGTACTCCGTGTTAATTATGTTGTCGTTTATCCTGTTAAAAATGTCAGGTCTTTCTGTTGGTGACTCTTTGTGTTATGCCATTTCCTCAATTTCTACATCAGGATTATCAATACATTCAGACTCTGTTGCGTCGCTAAACAATACATTTAGTGAACTTGCTATATTAATCAGTATGGTTCTTGGTGGTAGCTCGTTCATTTTATTTATAAAAATAGCCAAAGGAAATTTTAGTCTGTTGAAAACTGATCAGCAATTCAAAGGTTATTTAAAAACATTGCTGGTATTTTCATTAATTCTCTTCTGCTTGAGATACTACAATAGTGACGCGCATTTATTGCAGTGTATTAAGGACGGATTTTTTAATGCTGTATCATTTATTACAACAACAGGTTTTTACAACAGTAAATACGAAACCTGGGGATCTTTTGCAGTAGTATTTTTCCCTCTAATTAGTCTAATTGGTGGATGCACAGGATCGACCGCTGGGGGAATTAAAATTTTTCGATGGCAACTTATATTTTCGTGTGTGAAAGCTCACATAAATCAGTTACGACGTCCTCACTGTGTGATTAAGCCTGTATACAATCATTTACAATTATCTGAAGCAACATCATCATCAATGTTTGTATTTGTGTTCCTCTATGTAGCATCTATATTAATAACGTCTTTTCTTTTATCGCTCTACAATCTAGATTTTGCATCGTCCGTTTCTGCTGCCATTTCTGCTGTTGGAAACGTTGGCATTGGAATTGGACCGTTTGTCGGCACAAATGGTTCCGTTGTCGCAATAGCAAACGGTGCAAAAATCATCTTGATTATCAGTATGATCATCGGCAGGCTTGAACTGCTTACATTGCTGGCGTTATTTCAACCTTCATTCTGGAAGTAAATTTACCTGCAGCAAAGAAAGTGCATGAAAGATATGCACTCAAAATGTTAACCAGCAGCTGATGCGGCCAACCGCTTTTTCAAGATCCGTTGAGCATCAGCGGCATCACGCCCGAGCAATTTCCGATCCGCCTTTAAGAGAAACTTATCGATGCCACCGTTCTTTTCTATTGTCCGAACACCATTCATCGAAACAGTTATCCTTATGCACCGCCCCAACATATCACTGAAAAAAGACAATCTCTGTAAGTTGGGCCGAAAACAGCGCCTTGTTTTGTTATGTGCATGACTAATACTGTTGCCAAACAACACACCTTTCTTAGTCACACTACAACGTCTTGCCATAAAAAAAAACCAACAACCACCTTTAGTGCAATAGTACATCCTTCATCATTATTGGTCAATTATCTGTATAAGTGTTGTATAAGTTCACATACTTTGAGACTGCCCCGCGAGAGTTGCACTCCTACAAATATACTCCATTGGGGTTGCCCCATTCAACGAAGAATGAGGGCGGTAATTGTTGAGAGCTTTCAGGTAAAGATAGACGAAGCTCTTTCGCTTAGCTCCTGCCAGCCGCCATATTCAGCAGTTACACGCCAAAGCTTCAGCATCCGTTCCAGCATCTCCTCAGAATGGCTAACGACTTTGGTTCGTCGCGTCATTCGTCCAAGATAATGTCTCGTATTGCTGTTATTCTGCTCGATTGCGGTTGTATGTTTCCATCCAACCCTGTGACGTTCTGGAGGAATAACCGCCGAGAATGCATTCCAGTCATCTGTGTAGAAAGTGCAATTCAGATGTTTCAATTTATTGAAAAGTCGTCTGAATGTAGCAATATCACGATCGCCTGTAATCCAGGCGATACATTTCCTTGTGCGACGATCAATGGCCTTGATAATCCACAATTTATCTTTTTTTTATTGATAAAATGCCACATCTCGTCGAATTCAACCTCCTGAATATTCCCAGATATTTCTGGCATTTCGACACTGTCGGCATACTCCTTAACCCAAGTCATAACGGTTGTTGGAGATACGTTGAATAATTTTGTCGCCAGAAAATTAAACGACGCCTTGCACATCGAGCAAAGCAATATCGCCAAAGGTTTTCTTGGGTCATTGAGTTTCCTGCGTCCATCGTTTGTGACGAAATTGTACTGGCAGTTTTTACACAAATACCTTTGTTTATTTCGGACAAACCCATTTTTTACGACGCGTTCGCTTTGACATTTCTTGCAAACCATTGGCACTACACTTTTTACACAACAACCGTATGCAATTTAACGCAATTTCAGCATGCCGTCTATCTTTGTCTGAGAACTCTCAACTTTTTAAACGATTTTACGTTATGGGTCAAGGTTAGCTCAAAAGGGGGATCAACAGTAAGATACATTTGGCCGTGGATGCGGCTGGTATGCCAGTCAGAGTTATTGTTACAGACGGTACCACGGCTGATTGCACACAAGCTGAATCCCTCATCAAAGGCTTAAAGGCG